>CAYUYN010000531.1:0-2650 GCA_964449185.1 uncultured Anaerolineales bacterium
CGGACGGAAGCGGTTCCGTCGGTGTCGGCGTCGCGGACGGAAGCGGTTCCGTCGGCGTTGGCGTTGCCGTCGGCAGCGGTGTGTTAGTGGCCGTTGGCAGAGGCGTCTTGGTTGCCGTCGGCTGGGGCGTGTTTGTCGGCGGCTTGGGCGAGCTGGTCGCCGTGTTCTGCGGCACAAACACGTTGCTGACCGTGCTGGCGGTGGCCGAGGGCGCCACCGTGCTCGTCACGCGCGCCGCCAGCGTGCTGGCCGCTTTCACCGTGGCCGCCAGGGCGATGGCGTTGCGCGCCACCTGGGTGGCCGCGAAGTCCGGCAAGTTGCAGCGCACCGCGTCCGCGCGGCCGGCGCTCGTCTCCGACAGCAAATCCCAATAGTGGGACTTGTCTTCATCGGTGATTTCGCCGGGGCTAACCGTCACGGTCTCGCCCAGGTCAAAGCGCGCCTGCTCGCCGGCCGCCAGCGTGATAAAGTCAGCGCCGATTTCCGTGGCGTAGGTGCAATCGCCGTCGTAGCAGCTTACGGCCAGGGTGCGCGGCTCAAAGAACTGCAGCGACAGGCAGCCCAGGCCCACCACCACCACCGAGCTGTTGGGGATCTGGATCTCGGCCCCGCGCGCAAACGGACCGGTCTGGAGGTAGATGTCGCTGCCCGGCAGCAGGGTGAATTGGAACTGGTTGTTGGTCACCAGGCCAAACTGAAGCTGGGTATCGCTGTCCAGGTACAGGTTGCCGTCGGAGGACTTGTCCGGGTCGGGCGAGCGGTAGCGCACGAAGGTCACCGCGATGTAGCGCGTCTCGCCGCTCGGCACGGTGACCAGCTCGCGGTCGCTGTCGAGGATGACCCCCAGCGGCGTGTCGCCCTGGAAGATCTTGGCGATCTCGCCCGTGACGGCCGTGGGCACGTGCGTGGGGACCAGGGTGGCGGTTGGCTCGGGTGTCGGGGAGGCCGTGGGCGTGGGGGTATAGGCGCTGACCGTCTGGGTGGCGGCCAGAGCCACGGCCGTGGCATTGGCCAGGCCCGTGGCCGTGCCCGCCTGGCTGCGGCTCGAGAGGGCAAAGTAGCCGCCAAACGCCGCCATGGTCACCACCAGCAGCAGGCCCAGGGGCACCGCCACGGCCAGCGCGGCCAGCAGCACCTTCTTGCGCGTCTCGGCTTGCTGGCGCGCCTGGCGCTGCGCCCGCATCTGCGCCAGGCTGGCGGCGCGCCGCGGGTCGGGCGTCTGCAGCACCGCGGCGGTGATATTGTCCACCTGCTCGCCCACGGGGATGCGGCCCAGCGCCAGGCTCATCATGGCCTGGGCGGCCTTGTCGCCTTCCTGGGTGGTCAAGATGCGGGCGATCTCGGCGTCGCTGATGAGGATCTGCTTGGTGGCCGGCGTGGCCTTGATCAGGCCGTCCGAGCACAGCAGGAGGCTGTCGCCCGTCTTCAGAGGCATGCCGGCGCGGCCCTTGCGGTTGGCCTCGCCATAGTCCAGGGTTTCGTTGTAGAAGCCCGCGTCGACCTGGATGGTTTCCTTGATGCCCAGGGCGCGCATGACCTTGTTGGCCTCGGGGTTGGCCGCGGCCGCCTCGGGGCTCAGCTTCTCGAGCCACACCATCACATTGGCAAAAGTGTGGTCGCGCGAGAGCTGCGCCAGCTCGCCGTCGCGGCACAGGTAGATGCGGCTGTCGCCGCAGTTGATGATGTGCAGCAGGTTCTGCTCGTCGACGGCGGCCACCACCAGGGTGCAGGCCATGCGGCCTTCGTGGCCCAGGCGGCGCGCCTCGGTGAAGACGGCGAAGTTGGCCTCCTTGACGCTGTTGGCCAGCACCTTGAGCTTATCGTCGTCCTCCGAGCGCTTCAGGCTCGTGAGGAAGGTGTCGATGGCCAACTGGGCCGCGCGCTCCCCGCGCGACTCGCCGCCGACGCCGTCGCACACCACCGCCACCGTCAATGCCAGGCCGCCGGCCGTGGTCAGTTGGGCCGTGCCGCACCGGTCTTCGTTATATTTCCGGCCGCCCGGATTGGTATCAGTGCCGAGGAGGTATTCCAGCATGTATCGCTCTCGCCCGCGCGAGCGCCCGGCCAGACACGCAAAGGGAGCCCTCCCCACGGGAGGTCCCCGCCTTGGTGTCGGCTGTTAGCGCCAGCCGGTGCCTATCAGGACGAGCCTTAGCTCTCCTTGAATTTGTCCCAGTCTTGCTGTTCGTAATCGTCGACGATGTAGGTGCGGTCTTTCAGCTCCGTGTGATCCTGCGCGCCACTCGTCGAGAACCGCATCTTGACGCCCAGCTTGCCCAGGTCGCCCAGCACCAGTTCGTCGCCGTCCCGCAGCTGCACCGGGTCGCTCGGCTTGAGCAGCTCGCCGTTGATGCGCGTGCCGTTGGTGGAGTTGCTGTCGGTGACCACGAAGTACTTGCCGTCGAGCTGGATGGTGCAGTGCACGCGGCTCAGCGAGCTGGGTTCGTCGGGGTAGAACACCACATCGGCCAGCTCGGGGTTGCGCCCCATCACGGTCACCGGCTTGGTCAGGCTGATGGTCTCGCCAATCATCCCGCGCGGCCCTTCGAGCACGGTCAGGGTGGCCAGCGCGTTCTGGTGGCTGGGCGCGCCCACGATGATGGTGTGGTCGGGCCCACCGCCGCCGGCCGGCACGGCGCGCCCGCCCTGG
>CAYUYN010000532.1:0-2641 GCA_964449185.1 uncultured Anaerolineales bacterium
TACCAGCCTGAGGTGGCCTATTTCGAGTGCATGCACGAGCTCAAGCTCATCGTCGACCTGATGTACCGCGGCGGGCTGAACTACATGCGCTATTCGATCAGCGACACGGCCGAGCACGGTGACTACACCGGCGGCCCGCGCCTGATCACCGAAGAGACCATGGGCGAGATGAAGAAGATGCTCAGCGAGATCCAGGATGGCACCTATGCCAACAAGTGGATCGCCGAGAACAAGGAAGGCCGCCCGTGGTTCAACGAGACGCGCCGCCGCGAGCAGGATCAGCCCATTGAGAAAGTGGGCGCCGAGCTGCGCGCGATGATGCCCTTCCTAAACCCCATTACCGTTCGACCGGATGAGCAAGGCTAGGAGCTAACGCGCATGGACAACTACGTCAGGATCTTTGATACCACCCTGCGGGATGGCGAGCAATCGCCCGGCGCCACGCTGACTTCGGTCGAGAAGCTCGAAGTGGCCCGCGCCCTTGCGCGCCTTGGGGTGGATATCATCGAGGCAGGCTTCCCGGCGGCCTCGCCCGACGACCTGGCGGCGGTCAAGCGCATCGCGCTGGAGGTGGGGCATCCCGGCCGGGCCGATGGCCTGCCCGTGCGGCCGCCCATCATCTGCGGCCTGGCGCGCGCCAACAAGAATGATATCGACAAGGCCTGGGAGGCCGTGCGCCACGCGGCGCGGCCGCGCATCCACACCTTCCTGGCCACGTCCGAGATCCACATGCAGTACAAGCTCAAGATGGACCGCGAGCAGGTGGTGGAGCGCGTGGCCGAAATGGTGGCTTACGCCCGCAGCCTCTGCGAAGACGTGGAGTTCTCCCCGGAGGACGCCGGCCGCAGCGACCACGACTTCCTGTACCTGGTGCTGGACGAGGCCATCAAGGCCGGCGCCACCACCCTGAACATTCCCGACACCGTGGGCTATACCACGCCCGACGAGTTCGGGCGGCTGATCGCCGGCATCATCAAGCACACGCCCGGCATCGACCACTGCCTCGTCTCGGTGCACTGCCACGACGACCTGGGGCTGGCCACCGCCAACAGCCTGGCGGGCATCGTGGCCGGCGCGCGCCAGGCCGAAGTCACGGTGAACGGCATCGGCGAGCGCGCGGGCAACACCTCGCTCGAAGAGGTGGTCATGGCCCTGCATACCCGCCGGTCGGTGTTTGGCCTGAACACCGGCGTGGACACCACCCAGATCGTGCGGGTAAGCAAGCTGGTGAGCAACTACACCGGCATCGTCGTCCAGCCCAACAAGGCCATCGTGGGCGCCAATGCCTTCGCGCACGAGGCCGGCATCCACCAGGATGGCATGCTCAAGCACAATCAGACGTACGAGATTATGCGGCCCGAGACCGTGGGCCTCACCCACAGCCGCCTGGTGCTGGGCAAGCACTCCGGCCGGCATGCCTTCAAGAACCGGCTGGTGGAGATGGGCTACGGCCTGAATGAAACCGAGCTGGACAAGGCTTTCGTGCGCTTCAAGGACCTGGCCGACAAGAAGAAGATCATCACCGACGCCGACCTGGAAGCCCTGGTGGCGGACGAGTTCTACCAGCCGCGCGAAGTGTATGTGCTGGACGGCCTGCAAGTGGCCTGCGGCACGATGGGCATGCCCACGGCCACCGTGCGCCTGCGCGGGCCGGACGGCAGCCTGCGCCTGCACGCCGCGGTGGGCACCGGCCCGGTGGATGCCACCTACAAGGCCATCGACGATATCGTCGGTGTGCCCGCGACCCTGCTGGAGTTCTCCGTGCATGCCGTGACCGAGGGCATCGACGCGCTCGGCGAAGTGACCGTGCGCATCCAGGGCAAGCAGGGGCAGGTCGCCGTCGACGCGCAGCAGGAACAAAGGCAGCCGCGCACGTTTGGCGGCCATGGCGCCGACACCGACATCATCGTGGCCAGTGCCAAGGCCTACCTGTCGGCGCTGAACAAGATGCTGGTGGCCACCGGCGCGGTGGGCGCTGAGGTGGAGCGGGCGGCGGAGGTAGGGGTTAGCGCGTGAGGGGCGTGTGGCACTCTGACGACGGACAGCCGGCACGCAAGCGAGCAGTCGGCACGCGAAGCGAGCAGTCGGCAGACGGCCGTTCGCGGTAAGCAATACGGAATACGCAATACGGAATACGCACTAACCAGACGCCACACCCTTGGACAACATGCCCGAACCACAAACACTCTTCGAAAAGATCTGGAACGCGCACGTGGTGGCCGAAGACCCGGACTCGCCGGCCGTGCTGTACGTCGACCTGCACCTGGTACACGAGGTGACCTCGCCCCAGGCTTTCACCGGCCTGCGCCGGCGCGGCCTGCGCGTGCGCCGCCCGGACAAGACCCTGGCCACCGTGGACCACAGCATCCCCACACACGACCGCAGTCTGCCCATCTTGGACGAGATGGCGGCCCGCCAGATCCAGCAGATGGAAGACAACTGCCGCGAGTTTGGCCTGACTCTGTATGGGCTGGGCCACCCGCACCAGGGCATCGTCCACGTCATTGGGCCGGAGCTGGGCTTTACCCAGCCGGGCCGCACCATCGTGTGCGGCGACAGCCACACCTCCACCCACGGCGCCTTTGGCGCGCTGGCCTTTGGCATCGGCACCAGCGAGGTCGAGCACGTGCTGGCCACCCAG
>CAYUYN010000533.1:0-2627 GCA_964449185.1 uncultured Anaerolineales bacterium
CGCGACCGACACCGCCCCGCCGCCGGCCACCGCGACCGTTGAAGCGGCCACCGCGACCGCCACGCCCTCGCCCGTGGCGCCGCCGACCGAGGCCACGCCCGACCCGAACGAGGGCGTGGGCGACAGCGTCTATCAGGACCCGCTCGACGGCAGCAGCAGTTGGTTCTGGACCTTCACCGACGACGTGGCCAGCTTCGGCGCGGTGGATGGGCAGGTGAAGGGCGTGATGAGCGTGCCCAACAGCGGCTGGCGCTTTACCGTCAGCCCCACCGACCTGCGCGTGGGCGGCCAGCAGCTCCGCCTCACCACGCATACCGTGGCCTGTGCCGAGAACGACGAGTACGGCGTCATGTTCCGCATCGCCGAGACCGCCGACGCGGACAACGCCGACAACCCCAGCCCCTTCAACGGCTACCTGTTCAAGCTGCGTTGCGGTGGCGCGGCGCGCTTTGACCTGATCCAGGGCACCACCACCACCGCCCTGGTGGATTGGACCGCTCCCGCGTCCTCTGCCATCAAGACCGGCGCGCCGGCCGATAACACCCTGACGGTGTGGGCGCGCGGCGCGGAGTTCCGCTTCTACGTCAACGACCAGTACCTGTTCTCGGCCACCGACGCCACCCTGGCGCAGGGCTTCTATGGCCTGTACCTCTACGACCGCAGCGCCGGCGGGCTGACGGTCAATTTCGAGGACCTGGTAGTTCGATCAGTGCCTTAGTTCCTTCATTTCCCGTATTTCCCGTCTGCCCATGCCCGACGAAAAAAAGAAACCGCGCAACAAGCTCAACGACCTGGACGGCAAGTCCTGGCTCAAGTTTCAGAAATCGTGGTTCACCCACAACCCGCCGCCGCGGCGCAAGGACGTGCGGCAGCACCCGGCCAAGTTCCCCGAGACCCTGGCCGAAGAGTTCATCCGCTTCTTCACTAAAGAGAGGCAGACCGTGCTGGACCCGATGGTGGGCACGGGCAGCACGCTGGTGGCGTGCCTGCGGGCCAGGCGGCGCGGCGTGGGCATTGAGCTTAACCCCGAGTACTTCGCCATCGCCGAGCAGACGGTGCAGGCCGAGCTGGCTTCGCAGGGCCGCTTCCCCAAAAGCCTGCACCCGCGGCTGTATCACGCCGATGCCTCGCACGCGGCCGCGCTAAAGCTGCCCAAGATCGATTACGTGCTGACCTCTCCGCCCTACTGGGACATGCTGCGCGCGCGCGGCGCCGCCACCCAAAAGCTGCGGCGGACGACGCCGGGCCTGGACGTGTTCTACTCCGACGACCCGCGCGACCTCGGCAACGTCGCCGACTACGACGAGTTTGTGGCGCGGCTGGCCGGCATTTACGCCGGGCTCAAGCCGCGGCTAAAGCCCAAGGCCTACCTGACCATCATCGTCAAGAATGTGAAGAAGGGCGGCAAGATCTACCCGCTGGCCTGGGACCTGGCGCGCGCGCTCGAGCCGCACTACACGCTCAAGGACGAACGCATTTGGTGCATGGACAACCAGCGCCTGGCGCCGTATGGGCTCAACAACGCCTGGGTGAGCAATACGTTTCATCATTACTGCTTGCAGTTCAGGAACGGCTAGAAGTCGGAAGTCAGACGTCAGAAGCTATCGTAAGCCCTGTCTCCCTCTTCATCCTTCATCCTTCCGCCTTCACGCAAAGCGTTTCCCCCACATGGCGCCTTCAATACTCCGCCTGCCCTACGACGTCTCCCTCACCGTCGCCGGGATCGAGTACGCCAAGAAAAGCCTGCACTACACCTACAACCGCATGGGCCTGCACGCGGCGGCGCGCCTGCGCAAGATCGTGGCGGGCGTGGCGGTGGAGTTGGCCTTCCGGCGCTGGCTCGACGCGGAGGGCGTGCCCTACGACCTGCTGGGCGCCACGCCCTTTACCGAGCCGGACCGCTACGATCTGCGGCTGGGCGGGCGCCGCTGCGACGTGAAGAGCTTTCTCGTCGGCGACCGCGACAGCCTCAGCCCGCTGCGGCGCGACCCGACCTGGCTGCTGGAGGCCGAGGCCCTGGTGCCCGAAGACCAGTTCCGCGGCGACAGCCTGGAAGAGAACGACTTTTACCTGTTTGGCTACCTGGCCGGCCTCGAGACGCGCCGCCGCACCGAGCTGCAGAAGGCGCTGCTGGCCGAGCAGCCGGTCTACCTGCTGCACACGCTCGCCGAGCCGCGCTGGCGGGGCGGCGGGCAGTGGCGCAGCCTGGGGCGGCTGGAGCTGAAGGCCGACCTGGACGAGGCCCTGGCGCTGGAAGTGGGCGGGCAAGGCGCGGCGCGCACCACCCAGGCCGAGCGGCTGACCCTGGCGCCGCGCGCGCGGACGGTGACCGCTGGCGAGTTTTACTCGCTGCTCTACCTGCACCCGGCGCGGCTGCCGACCGGGCTGGTGGGCGTGCGCAGCGCGGTGCTGGGCGAGACCGTGCTGGTGCAGCCGAGCCATTGGGAAAACATTTGGGTGTACGGCCTCGAGATCTTCCTGGCCGGCTGGCTGACCAAGGCCGAGTTCCGCGCCCACAGCCGCAAGCTGCCGGCCGGCACGCCGGTGCGCCAGTATCCGCGCGGCACCCAGACCGACAACCGCGCGGTGGGCGTCCGCGCCCTGCGCGACGTGCGCGAGCTGGCCGA
>CAYUYN010000534.1:0-2623 GCA_964449185.1 uncultured Anaerolineales bacterium
CCGGCCCCACGCGCGAAGCGCTCAGTGGGGTGAGCCGGTGCAGGAAGCCCGCTCCCACAATTAATTGATCAGCTGCGTTCGCTTGTGCCGTCAAAGATAAGCAGGTCATGGCGGGGTAAGCAGCGAACAAGTGCCCGCCCTAACCAATCGTTCCGTTGTACAAAGTCTGTCGTCCATCGTCCATCGCGCGCAGCGGTCGTCGTCTTTTGCCAGGAGTCCCGTGCCCAAGTCCCGCGTTGTCGTCGCCCTGTCCGGCGGTGTAGATAGCTCCGTCGCCGCGGCCCTGCTGAAAAGCGAGGGCCACGACGTGGTGGGGCTTATGCTGCGTTTGTGGGGCGAGACCGACAAGCCCGGCAGCCAGTACAACCGCTGCTGCTCGCCCGATTCCATGGCCCAGGCGCGGCGCGTGGCCGAGATGTTCGACATTCCCTTCTACGTGCTCGACGCACAGGCGCCCTTCAAGGCCCAAGTCGTGGATTTCTTTGTGCAGGGCTACGTGGACGGCGTGACGCCCAATCCCTGCCTGGAGTGCAACCGCAGCATCCGCTGGGACTTCCTGCTGAAGCGGGCGCTCTCACTGGACGCGGCCTATTTGGCCACCGGCCACTACGCGCGCGTGCGGACGACCACAGCCCCAGACGGCGCGTCAGCGCATCAACTGCTCAAGGGTATGGACGCGAACAAGGACCAGTCCTATGTGCTCAGCGTCATGGGCCAGGCACAGTTGCGGCACGCAATGTTCCCGGTGGGCGCCTATACCAAGCCACAGATCCGGCAGTTGGCGCGCGACTTCAAGCTGCCGGTGGCCGAGCGCGCCGAGAGCCAGGACCTGTGTTTCCTGGCCGACAACGACTACCGCCGGTTCCTCAACCAGCACGCGGGTGAATCCATTCAGCCGGGGCCAATCGCGCGGCGCGATGGCACGGTGATTGGCACGCACCCGGGCTTGCCTTTCTACACGCTGGGCCAGCGCAAGGGCATCGGCGTGGCCGGCCCCGAAGCGCTGTACGTGGTCGGTACGCAGCCGGAAACCAACACCCTGCTCGTGGGCACGGCCGCCGAGCTGGGCCGCAGCAGCCTGACGGCGGCGCGGGTCAACTGGACCAGCGGCAGCGTGCCCACCGGCCCACGGCGGGCCGAGGTGAAAATCCGCTACAAGGCCGCGCCGGCCTGGGCCACCGTGACCCCCCGGCCCGGGAGCCGGGCTGAGGTCGTCTTCGACGAGCCGCTCCGCGACATCACCCCGGGCCAGGCCGCCGTGTTCTACGACGGCGAGGTATGCCTGGGCGGCGGCATCATTCAAAGGCAGGCGCCATGACCCTAACCACCTTGCTGCTCGCGTTTACGTTGGCCACACTGTCGGGCGCCGGGTTTCACCTGTGGCAGGGCGGCGGCGCGCGCCGGCTGGCTCTGTATCTGCTGGCCGGCTGGCTGGGCTTTGCGCTGGGCCACCTGGTGGGCGACGCGCTCAATCTCGATTTATTTAAGATTGGGGCGCTGAACACCCTGGCCGCCATGCTGGGCGCCGCCGTGGCGCTGGTGGCCGCGCGCTGGCTGGTCCCCAGTGAAATTGTGAGCCACGAGAAGTAAGACCAAAGCCTGGTTTACAACCTTCGACTTTACCCGGTATAATCCCCCCATGACAACTCCGTCCAGCACGGTGCCGCCTTCGAATAATTCCGTTCCCACACCCCAGGCGGAGCCGCGCGGCCCCACCGAGGGACAGCGCAAGCTGATCATCGCCGGCACGGTCGTGGCGATCGTGCTGCTGCTCCTCGGCGGGTTGGCCGCGGCCTTCTGGCTGGTCGGCCATCCCGACCGGGCCGCCTCCGTGCGCGATGTCTTTATCATCTTCATGGCGCTGGAGTTCATGTTCATCGGCGTGGCGCTGGTGGTGCTGGTCATCCAACTCGCCATCCTGACCAATATGCTCCAGCACGAGATCAAGCCGATCCTGCAGTCCACCACCGAAACCCTGAACACCGTGCGCGGCACGACCGCCTTTCTGGCCGAAAACGTGGTGGAACCCGTCATCAAGTTGAATGCCGCTCTCGCCGCGCTGGGACAGGTGGCCGATACCCTGAGCGTGTTTGGCCGCTTCGGGCGCAAGAAATAAGAGTTCCTGTGCGTTGCCGCAAGCTTGTTTTGAAAAAGGAGAAATAACCATGTCTGACAGCGATAATGAAATTGGCGCCTTCCTGGCGGGGTTCGTGGTCGGGGGACTGGTGGGAGCGGCCGTGGCCTTGGTGACCGCGCCCCAGTCGGGCGAAGAGACCCGGCTGCAAATCCGCACGCGCGGCATTGAGCTGCGCGACCGGGCGGTGGAAACCGCCGAAGAGACGCGCAAGCGCGCCGAAGAAGTAGCCGGGATGGCCCGCACGCGCGCCGAGCAACTGGCGCAGGAGGCCCGCGCCAAGGCCGACGAGCTGCAGCAGCGCGGCAAGGCCGTGCTGGAAGAGCAGCGCGAGCGCCTGGAAGCGGCTATCGAGGCCGGCAAGAAGGCCGTCGGCATGCGCTCGGAGAGCGAGCCGGGCAACAGCAGCGCCGCGAGCTAAGCTCGTTTGTGGCGTACAATCGAAACGCAGCGGCCTCAGCCCGAATGGGTTGAGGCCGTTTTGTGTTG
>CAYUYN010000535.1:0-2592 GCA_964449185.1 uncultured Anaerolineales bacterium
GCCTCGCCGGGCGACTGCACCCCGCAGCGCTGCGCGCCCGTGTCGCACTCCACCAGCACGCTCAGGGTCTGTCCGGCGCGCTCGGCCGCCGCCGACAGGCCGCGCGCCACCACGGCCGAGTCGGCCGTGACGCTGACCCTGGCGCGGGCCGCCACCTGCATCAGCCGGTCCAGCTTGGACTGGCCCAGCAGGTTGTAAGGGATAAACAGGTCGTCAAAGCCGGCCGCCGCCATCACCTCGGCCTCGCCCACCTTCTGGCAGGTCAGGCCCACCGCGCCGCCGTCCACCTGCATTTTGGCGATGGCGGGGATCTTGTGGGTCTTGACATGGGGCCGATTGGCCAGGCCATGCGCGCTCAGATAGCCCTGCAAACGGGCGAGATTGGCTTCCAGGCGGTCCAGGTCCACGACCGCCGTGGGCGTGTCCAGATCGTCGATGTGCATGGGTCGCCTACGGCATCCCCCCCCGCGCGGCCACCCACAACGTATACCACTCCTCGCGGCTTAGCGTCACCTCATCCGCCCGGGCGCTGGCGCGCAGACGGCCAACGTTGGTGGTGCCCACGATCGGCTGGATGCCGGCGGGGTGCCGCAGCAGCCACGCCAGCGCGATGGCCTCGCGCGTAGTGCCTTTGGCTTTGGCCAGCTGCGCCACCGCCCCGGCGGCTTGGCGCACCCGCTCGTCGGCCTTCGCCGGCGGGTCGATCAGCTTGCCCCCGGCCACCGGCGCCCAGGCCTGGATCTGGATGCCGTGTAGGCGGCAGTAGTCCAGGGTGCCGGTCTGGCCCTTGTACTGCGCGGCGTGCTGGTTGGCCACCACGCCGTCCTCGATGAGATACGAGTGCAGCAGGTTGAGCTCCACCTGGTTGACCACCAGCGGCTGGTCCACAAACTTCTTCAGCAGGGCCATCTGGCCGGGCGTGTGGTTGCTGACCCCAAAGTAGCGTACCTTGCCGGCGCCGTACAGCTCGTCAAAGGCCCGCGCCACTTCCTCGGGCTCCACCAGCGGGTCGGGCCGGTGCAGCAGCAGCACGTCCAGGTAATCGGTCTGCAGCCGGCGCAGGCTGCCCTCCACCGAGCGCAGGATGTGCTCATAGCTGAAGTCATAGCGGCCGGGGAGGCCGGGCTGCGGGTCATCCGGAAAGCGGATGCCGCACTTGGATTGCAGCAGGATCTTCGCGCGCAAAGCCGGCCGCTGCTGGAGCACTTCGCCAAAGACGCTCTCGGACTTGCCGCGCGTGTAGATGTCGGCGTGGTCAAACAGCGTGATGCCTTCGTCGCAGGCCGCGTCCAGCAGCGCCGCGGCGCGCGTGCGCTCGGCCTGCGTCAGCGGGCTGTCGTCCCAACGGCCGCCGAGCTGCATGCAGCCGTAGCCGAGGCGGGACCAGGTGAGATCGGTGTTGAGGATGGTGTAGGTTTTCAAAGGGTGGGTTCCTTATCCTGGACGCTGGCAATCACCTGCGGCCCATCGGGCAGCACGGCCAGGCGCGCGCCGGGGCCGTACCTGGCCAGGAGTTCGGCCAGGGTCTGCTCCAGGTCGCGGCAGGGCGTAAACAGCGCGCGGCGGATTTGCGCATCGCTGAGGCCGTCGCTGTACACAAACACCTCCGCGCGGCACTGGATCTGCGCCTGGATCTGCACCTGCCACTGGTCGGGCGCGCGGAAGCCCGGCTCGGCCAGCCTGGCCAGCATGCGCTCGGGGCTGCCAGCCTCGCTCAACAGCGCCGCATAGCGGCCGTGGTCGGGCAGGCCGTCGGCGCAGGCGGCGGCCATGAGGATGGCGCCGCCGTCGCGCACAATCCGGGCCGCGGCGCTTATGCCCTTGACGCATTGGTACAGGTTCTGGTCCAGCGGATAGCCGCTGTTGGTGGTGACGACGACGTCGTACGGCTCCGGCTCGGCCAACATGGCGCTCGCGCGCACCTGGGCGCAGCCGGCGGCATGCGCGGCCAGCAGGTCGCCGGCGAACACGCCGGTGATCTGGCGCCGGCTGTTAAGCGTGACGTTGAGCAGGAACAGCGGCTGGATGCGCAGCGCCACCTCGCGCATCTCTTCCCAGATGGGGTTGCCCTCGGTCACCGCCCAGGTGGCGTTGGGGTGCGCGATCATCGAAGTGCCGTGGTTGGTCAGCACGCTCTCTGCGCCGGCCAGCGCCGGCAGCACGCCCTTGGGCCCGCCGCTGAACCCGGCGAAGAAGTGCGGCTCGATAAAGCCGGTGGAGAGCTTCAGATCGGCGGCCAGGAAGGCGCGGTTGAGGCGCACCGGGTGCCCGCGGGTGGTGGCGCCCAGGGCCGCCAGGTTGCTCTCGTCAAAGGCATCGTGCTGGCGGCAGCGGTAGTGGTCGACGACGAAATCGCCCAGCATGCCGCGCAGCTCGGCCTCGGTCTGGGGCCGATGGGTGCCCAGCGCGTTATAGAGCGTGATGTCCTCGCGCCGCACCCCGGCGGCCTCCAGCTCGGCCAGCAGCACCGGCAGGAGGCGGTCGTTGGGCGTGGCGCGCGTAATGTCGCTGTGCGCAATCGCCACTGTCTGGCCCGGCCGCACACGCTCGGCCAGCGGCTCATCCTTCTTTTTATGAATTTCCAGGCAAAGC
>CAYUYN010000536.1:0-1059 GCA_964449185.1 uncultured Anaerolineales bacterium
CTTTGCTTTCGACCTACGCCGACGGCCGCCCGGCCAATTGGTCGGTGTCGGGGCGTTTCGGCTTCGCTTCAGTTTCAATTCAATGCAGGCGGCCTCTTCAGGCTTAAGCTCCAGAAATTCCTCGAGGCTGCCGACTTTCCAGCCGTTGCCTTCCAGGCGCGCGCGTTTGTCTTTATCCATCGCTACTCGTCTTGCGGGGACAGCTTCCAATCCCGAAACACTTCCAACAGCGCCGCCTGCGTCTCGGGCGTCAGCGCCTCGCCGGCCAGCGTGCCCGTCAGGCGGATGGTGGTGATCATCTGCTGCACGTAGTTGCGGCAGCCGGAACAGCCGGCCAGGTGCGCGTCAAAGCGGGCACGCTCCGGGGCGGGCAGGTCGCCCTCCACGTAGGCCGTCACAATTTCCACCAACTCCTGGCAGGTCAGCGCACTCGCCATCAAAATTCCCTCGCGAAGTATTGTTCCAGCTCCCGCCTCACCTTGGCGCGGGCCCGATGCAGCAGCACACGCTGATTGGTCTCGCTGATGCCCAAAACGTTGCAGATCTCCGCGGTGGCCAGGCCGTCGAGGTCGCGCAGGCGGATCACCGCGCCCTGTGCCGGGGGCAGCGCCGCGATGGCGCGCTGCAGGGTGCGCTGGGTCTCGGCGGCCAGCAGCCGGGCCTCGGGCCCCCGTCCCAACTGGCCGGCTTGAGCGCCCAATGCCCGCGGGCCCGTGGATCGCGGGCCGCGCCGAAGCGGCCGGCCTCCACGGCCGGCTCGTCCTGGTCCAGGCCCAGGTCGTCCAGGGCCGAGAAAGGCACCGTGCGGTTTTCGCGCTGGGCGCGCGTTTTGGCGCGATTGGAGAGGATGGCGAAGAGCCAGGTCTTGAGCGACGAGCGGCCTTCGAAGCGGGGCAGGCCCTTGAGCACGGCCAGCCAGGTTTCCTGCGCCACTTCTTCGGCCACGGCCTGCTCGGCCACGTACAGCAGGGCCACGCGCACCAGGCTGGCGTGGCAGCGGTCGACCCGGCCGGCAAAGGCTGCTTCGTCCCCCTGGCGCAGCGCGGCTAAAAGCTGCGC
>CAYUYN010000536.1:1159-2584 GCA_964449185.1 uncultured Anaerolineales bacterium
GGGACCATAAACCCCGGCGCCGTCACCGGGTCAAGCAGTGGGCGTCGGCTGGCGAGCGCGCTCCAGGGCGGCGGCAAAGCCGGGCAGGGAACGCTCGATCATTTCGTCGTTGGCCGTGAGCGAGATGCGGAAGAAGCCAGGCATTTCCACCACCGCGCCGGGCAGGACGAAGATGTCGTGCTCCGCCAGCAGGTTGGTAAAGGCCCAATCGTCCGCCATGGGTGAGCGCGGCAGCAGGTAGAAGGTGCCGGCTGGCACGTGCAGCTCGTAGCCCATGCGGCGCAGCTCGCTCACCATGCGGTCGCGCTTGCGCTGAAGGTGAGCGAGGTCAATCGTCACGTTCTCCAGGTCGGGCAGGGCGTGCTGCATCAAGGCATTGGGGAAGGCATAGCCGGTCAGCAGCTGGGCCACGAAAATCGCGCCGCGCAGGGCCTCGCGTCCGGGGAACTCCGGCCGCAGGGCCAGGTAGCCCATGCGCTGGCCGGGGGTCAGCAGGGTCTTGCCATAGGTATAGAGCATGATCGAGGCCGGATAGTAAGCGGTGGGGCTGGGGAAGTCCTGGCCGTCGAACAGGATGCGGCTGTAGGCCTCGTCCGAAATCAAATAGATCGTGCGGCCGTGGCGCTCGCTGGCCTCGGTCAACAGCCGGCCCAGGGCGGCCAGGGTCTGGGGGGGATAAATCTTGCCGGTGGGGTTGTTGGGCGAGTTCACCAGGATAGCGCGCGTGCGCGGGGTGATGGCTGCCGCGATCGCTTGGAGGTCGAGGTCAAAGTCCTCCGGCCGCACCTTGACGCGCACGGGCACGGCGCCCGCGCCGGCGATCATGGCTTCGTAAAAAAACCACGGCGGGCTGTTGAAGATCACTTCGTCGCCCGGGTCGATCAGCGCCGTCAGCAGCACCGCCAGGCCGGCGAAGGCGCCATTCGTCAGGTGGATGTCGTTGGGATCGTAAGTCACCCCACGCCGCGCCTGCAGCGCCTGCACCACGGCCGCGCGGGCCGCCGGCGTGCTGTCCACGTAGGCATACCAGTCCTTGTGCTGCGGCGGAGCCCAGCGCTGCAGGCTCTCGGCAAACGCCGGCGGCGGAAATTCGTGCGGGTTGCCCACCGCAAAGTCGGCAATACCCACCTCGGTGCTGCGCCGCGCATACGCCGATTGGGTAAAGAAGCGCAAGACGGGACCAAGGCGGCCGCTCAAGGTCTGGATGCGCTGTGACATAGGCTGGGTCATAGGGGGCTGCTCCTTAATGGGGACCATCAATTTTTAGGAACGCTTGCTGAATGAAGTGCTGCTGCCAGGCGGCGGTCAGGCCGGCCGCCATGGTCTGCGCCATCTCGCGCGCCGCGGCGTGCTCGGCTTCGGCCTCCGCGGTGCGGCCCTGGGCCTGATAGAGGCGGCCCAACTCGGCCTGGACACGCCACACCC
>CAYUYN010000537.1:0-2578 GCA_964449185.1 uncultured Anaerolineales bacterium
CCACGGCCGGCCCGGCCACGGGCTACCCGGAGGCCACGCTCGCGGCCGCCCTGCCGCCGCCCAACAACACGCCGCAGAGCTACCCGGCCACCGAAGACCCCAACCAGGCCGGTACGGCCACCAACACCAGCGCGCCGGTCTTTATCACCTACCGCGACTTCGAGATCGTGCCGGCGCAGACCACCATCAAGGTCGGCACCGAGGTCACGTTCCTCATCCAGTCAGATGGGGGCAATTTCCACCAGCCCTATGCCGGCGCCGCGGCCCCGTTCATCTTCGAGGCGCCGCCGGAAATGGGCAATGGCGTCAGTTGGCCGATCACCTTCAGCGAGGCGCGCACCCTGACCATCCTGTGCGGCTATCACGGCAACATGACGGCTACGCTGGTCATCGAGCCTTAGGCTGCGCCCCCCTCCAAAGTCAGGGTGCCTTCCTGACTTCGGGTGGGTGCGCGGGCTGGGCGCTTTCTATATCCTGTAGGCCGGAGCCTGCGCGAGCGGGTTCCGGCCCTATTGTTTCGGTTCCGCGAGTCCCAGAGGAGCCCGTCATGTCCACCGCTGCCAAAACCCCCGCGCCCACCAAACCCAAAGGCCCGCCGGCCGCCCTCAAGGTCGCCGTGGCGGTCGTCATCGGCCTGGTCCTCATCGGCCTGACCCTCTTCCTCGTCGTCGGCCAGTTCGCCAAGCTGGCGGTGCGGCCAGGCTTCTTCGGCACCCGCGCCGGCCTGTTCGCCGACATCAACCTGGTCCTGCAAATCTTCCTCTTGCTCGGCCTTACCGTGGGCTACGGCCTGGCGCGCGGCGGCAAGATCTCGGCCCACCAGTATAACCAGACCTTCTGGGTGCTGTTCAACATCGTCTTGGTCATGTTTATCATGATCGTGTCGTTCTTTCGGCAGGTGGTGCCTGGCATCCCGGAGCAGTTGCTGACCGCTCGCCTGGCCACCGCCATCATTCACTCCCTGCTGGGCGGGCTGACCCTCGTCTGCGCCCTTTATATCCTGCTGCGCATGAACGGGCTGCTGCCCAAGTTCCTGCGCATCAAGTGGTGGCGCGGCCTCATGCGCATCACCCTGGGCCTCTACTGGCTGGTGGGCCTCTTCGGCTTTGGCACGTACTACTTTTTCTACGTCCGCCTGCTGCCCGCGGGTACGACGGAAGTGGGCGAAGTGGCCGCCGGCACGGCGGTGGTGCCCGTGGCCAACTACACCTTCAACCCGGGCGTGCTCACCATCCCGGTGGGCACCCTTGTGACCTTCCGCAACGACGACCCCGACCCGCACACCGTGACCTCCGACACGGGCGCCTTCGCCGAGGGCGTGCTGCAGGAGGCCGCTGAACACACCGTGACCTTTAACGAGCCGGGCGAGTACTTCTACTTCTGCCTGTACCACGGCGCGGCCGGCGGCATCGGCATGTCGGCTAAGATCGTGGTGGGCGAGGCCACCGCCGCGCTGGTGATCCCGACCGAGGTGGCGCCGGCCGCGCCCACCGAAGAGCCCCAGCCCGCGGAGCCCCCGGTGGCGCCGCTGGGGCCCGAGACCGTGGGCTACGCCTTCATCCGCGACGGCCAGGCGCGCAGCGACAAAGTCGAGTTCTCCCTGGCCGGTCTGCCGGCCGACACCGGCGGCGACCTGCACCTGTGGTTGACGGGCGCCGGTGACGCCCTGTCCTTAGGGGCCGTGCAGCCGGCCCCGGATACGGGCGCGGCGGTCCTCACCTTCTCCGAGCCGGACGGCAACAACCTGCTGGCCCAATATTCGGGCTTCCTGGTGACGGTGGAAACGTCGGGCAGCTCGCCGACCGTGCCCTCCGGCCAGGTGCTGATCCAGAATGCCATTCCGGCCGGCGCGCTGGGGCCGGTGCGGCAGTTGCTGGTGGCCTCCGACACGGCGCCTGAGAACCAGGCCTACGCCGTGGGGCTGATCCGGATGAGCGAGGAGCTCTACCGCCACGCCAAGGCCGTCAACGGCGCCGCCCTCCTCGGCGACTTCGACGGCATGAACCGCCACATCGAGCACATGCTCACCCTCATCCAGGGCGAGGGCGGGCCGGACTACCGCGACTTTGACGGTGACGGCCAGATCCAAGATCCGGGTGACGGCTACGGCATCCTGCGCTACGCCGACAGCGTGACCGCCCAGGCCCAGGCCGCGTTGGCCGCGCCCGACGGCACCGAGAATGTAAAGATCCACGCCGGGCACCTGCTGATCCTGGCCAATAACATGCACACCTGGGGTGCACAAGTGGTGGACCTGATGATCCGCGCGCACCAGGCCACGGACTCGTCCGAACAGCAGGCGCTGGCGAGCGAGGCCCTGACGGCGGCGCGCCACATGCTGGATGGCTTCGACGCCAACGGCAACGGCGCCATCGAGCCGGTGCCAGGGGAGGGTGGTTCGTTTACCCTCTACTTCCACAGCCAATACCTGGCCACGGTGGGCGCCACCGCCCGCGAAGGCTCGGGCATCACCATCCCGGCGGTCCTCCCCACCCTCGCGGCCACAGCCGCCGGCGCCGCGACCGAGGCCGCGACGGCCGCCCCCACGACCGCGCCCGACATCACCCTGGCCGCGCCC
>CAYUYN010000538.1:0-2549 GCA_964449185.1 uncultured Anaerolineales bacterium
GGCGGCGCCGGCGGCCGCAGGCGCGGCTGGGTGTCGCCCTCGCGCGGGGCAGTGCCCGGCTGAGGGGCGAGCGGGTCAGCGGGCTGGGTCGGGTCCGGATTGCTCACCGCGCGCTGTGACTTCCTGGTCGGCAATGGGCCTTCCCACGGTCAGCGCGGTGCGCAGGCCGGGCTCGAGTCGATGATATACCGGATCGGGCTGCACGCCCAGGCTATCCAGGAGCTTGCTGAAGAAACAGCGCGCGGCGGCCGCGAGCGCCACGTCCAGGATATCGTCCTCAGACAGACCGTGGCGTCGCAGGCCCTCGATGTCCTCGGCGCTCACCTGGTCGGCGTGGCGGGCGATTTTCTCCGCGAATGCCATAATGGCGACCTCGCGCTCGGGCAGGCCGGCCCGGCGATAGTCGCTGGCCACTGCTGCCACCTGGTCGGCCGCGAAGTTCAGGCCCGTCAGCGCCTGGCCGTGGGCCAACATGCAGTAGCTGCTGCGGAGCTGGGCCGCAGCGGCCATGGTGGCGAGCTCGTAGCGCTGGGGGTCCATGTTGGCTCGGACCGCCCCGTTGAGCTGCTTCCAGGCGGCATAGACGTCGGGCCGCCGGCTAAAGGCGCGCGTGTAGTTGGCCACGTAGCCCAGGCGCGCCTCGTCGGCGGCGTACAACGCAGCCACGCGGGAATCGGCCTGATCGTCGGCAATCGGCTGTATGTACATGCGACCTCCTTATTTGGGCCCGGCGTCCGTGTGGCTGTGTTACCGCCCCGCTTCCAGCGCACCCGGCCCGAACGCGTGCGGCAGCAGCTCGCGCAGGGTGGTGCGCTGGCGGATGGTGCCGGCGCCGTCCACCAGCAGCACCGCCGTGTCCAGGCCGAACTCGGCCAGCACCTGGCGGCAGGCGCCGCAGGGCGAGCCGCCGTTGGCGCTGCCCACGGCGATGGCCACAAAGTCGCGCTCGCCCTCCGAGACGGCTTTGACCACGGCCGTGCGCTCGGCGCAGATGGTGGAGGGATAGGCGGCGTTCTCAACGTTGACGCCGTCGTAAATCTTGCCGGAGGCCGTGAGCAGGGCCGCGCCGACCGTGTAGTGCGAATAAGGGGCGTAGGCCCACTGCCGGGCCTGATTGGCGCGGTGCGCCAGGTCGGCTTCCTGCGTGGGGGTCAGCGGCCAGTCTCTGCCGTTTGGGGCGCTCACCGCCGGGTTTGCGTCAGTCGCCATCATCCGCGTCCGCGTCCGGGGCCGGCGGGGCGCCGTTGGTGCGGCGCGCCTCGCTGGCGGGCTGGGGCAGGGCCTCGGGCTGGCGCACGGCCCGCACCTTGCGAATGCGGCGCCCGGTCACCCCAAGCACCTCAAACTCTACCGAGCCGGCCGGCACCTTCTCGCCGGGGGCGGGCACGTGCCCGAGCTGGCCGTAGATAAAGCCGCCCAGCGAGTCGCTGTCGCCGCCGGCCAGGTTCAGGCGCAGCAGCTCGTTGACCTCATCCAGGTCGATGCGGGCATCAAAGACGTACTCCAGGTCGCTGATGCGCTCAAAGAGCGACTCTTCGTTGACGTCGTACTCGTCGCGGATCTCGCCGACGATCTCCTCAACGATGTCTTCCAGGGTCACAATGCCGGCGGTGCCGCCATACTCATCCACCACCACCGCCAGATGGATGCGCTTCTGCTGGAGCTCGGCCAGCAGCTCGTCGGCTTTCTTGGTCTCGGGCACGAAGTGGGCCGGGCGCAGCAGGTCGCGCAGGCTGGCGGGCTGGCTGCCCTCCTGCCACGCGCGCAGCAGGTCCTTGGCATACAGCAGGCCGACGATGTTGTCGACGCTGCCGTCGTAGATGGGGATGCGGCTGTGGCCCGCCGCCAGGGTGGCGCGCACGGCCTCGGGCACGGGCGTGGAGACCTCCAGCGCCAGCATGTCGGTGCGCGGCACCATGATCTCGCGCGCCATAGTCTCGCCGATCTCGAAGATGGAGTAGATCATCTCCTTCTCTTCTACTTCGATCACCCCGCCCTCTTCGCCGGCGTCCACCATCGTCTTGATTTCTTCCTCGGTCACAAAGCTCAGCGGGCGCCCGGCCAGCGGGGCCGACACGCGCGCCAAGAGGTACAAAACCAGCCTTACCACGGGTGTGAGCACGAACTCCAGCGCAGCCACCAGCGGCGCAAAGATGATAGCCCACTGCTCGGGCGCGCGCATGACCCAGGCCTCGGGCAGCAGCTCGCCGACGCCGACCACCAGCAGGGCGGCCGCCAGCATGAGCAGGAACAGGGCCAGCGGCCCGGCGATCTCCGACAGGGGCAGCTCGGCGCGGAGCCAGCCGGCCAGGAGGGGCTCGTACAGCAGCGCGATGATGCCGGCCACAAAGAAGCGCGAGACCGTCTGCAGCAGGCGCAGGGTGGCGATGAGCGGGGTGGCGTCTTCCGCCACGCGCAGGGCCAGGGCGGCCCCGCCGCGGCCGCTGTCGGCCATCTGGCGCAGGCGCGTACGCGAAGCGCCCACCAGGGCCGAGCGGGCCGCGGCCAGCACGCCGTTGATGACCAACAGCACGAACAGAGCAATCAAA
>CAYUYN010000539.1:0-2540 GCA_964449185.1 uncultured Anaerolineales bacterium
GCGGCCCGCAGCGGCCGGCGCTGGCGCAACCTAACCGAACCGCCTCGGTCCGCCTCCTGGCCGAGGTTTTGTTTTGTGATGAGCGACGACCGGACTTAGACGACGGACGCCTCGCCCTAACACCGTCTGTCGTCCGTCGTCCCATTTGGTGGACTCATGTTAGAACGCAAAGACTTACGCAATATCGCCATCATCGCCCACGTGGACCACGGCAAGACCACGCTGGTCGACGGCCTGCTCAAGCAGGCCCACACCTTCCGCGACAACCAGCGCATCACCGAGCGCGTGATGGACTCCAACGAACTGGAACGCGAGCGCGGCATCACCATCCTGGCCAAGAACACGGCCGTCACCTACGGCGATGTCAAGATCAACATCGTCGACACGCCCGGCCACGCCGACTTTGGCGGCGAGGTGGAGCGCGTGATGAACATGGTCGACGGCGTGCTGCTGCTGGTGGACGCCGCCGAAGGCCCCATGCCGCAAACCCGCTTCGTCCTGCGCAAGGCGCTGGAGATGGGCCACAAGGCCATCGTGGTCATCAACAAGGTCGACCGCAAGAACGCCAACCCCGAGCTGGCCCTCAACAAGACCTTCGACCTCTTCATCGAGCTGGGCGCCAGCGACCGCCAGGCCGACTTCTCGGTAATATACTCCAACGCGCTCACCCAGCAGGCCGGCCTGACCCCCGAGCTCTCGCCCGACTACAAGCCGCTGTTCGACGCCATCCTCAACCATCTGCCCGCGCCCATGGTGGACCCCGAAGCGCCCACCCAGATGCTGGTGACCACCCTCAGCTACGACGACTACAAAGGCCTCATCGCCGTCGGGCGCCTGTTCAACGGCACCCTGCGCGACGGCCAGAACGTGGCGCGCCTCAAGCTCGACGGCGAGAACGTGCCCGGCAAGATCAACTACCTGTACGTCTTCCAGGGGCTCGGCCGCGTGCCGGTGGCCAGCGCCCAGGCCGGCGAGATCGTGGCCATTGGCGGGCTGGACGAGGTGCACATCGGCGAGACCATCGCCGACCCCGCCAACCCCCAGGCCCTGCCCAGCATCCACGTCGAGGCGCCCACCGTGCGCATGACCTTTGGCGTCAGCACCTCGCCCCTGGCCGGCCGCGAAGGCACCTGGGGCACCTCGCGCAAGCTGCGCGAGCGCCTGTATAAGGAGCTGGAGCACAACGTGGCCCTGCGCGTGGAAGACACCGACGCGGCCGATACCTTCCTGGTGTCGGGTCGCGGCGAGCTGCACCTGGCCATCCTCATCGAGACCATGCGCCGCGAAGGCTACGAGTTCCAGGTCTCGCGCCCGGAGGTCATTTACCGCACGGGCGAGGCCGGCGAGCAGCTCGAGCCGGTGGAAGAGGTGCACATCGAGGTGGCCGAGGCCCACATGGGCACCGTCATCGAGATGCTCGGCAAGCGCCGCGGCCTCATGACCAACATGACCCAGGGGAGCGGGTCGGTGTACCTGACCTACCTGGTGCCCACCCGTGGCCTGCTGGGCTTCCGCTATCACTTCCTCACCGCCACGCGCGGCACCGGGCAGATGCACACGCTGTTTCACGACTACCTGCCCCTGGCCGGGGCCATGGAGCAGCGCGACTATGGCAGCCTGGTGGCGGCTGATGCCGGCACCGCCACGGCCTTTGCCATCCGCAACGCCGAGGACCGCGGCTTCCTGTTCATCGAGCCGGGCACCGAGGTCTACGAGGGCATGGTCATCGGGCAGCACCAGCGCCCGGGCGACCTGGTGATCAACATCGCCAAGAAGAAGCAGCTCACCAACGTGCGCGCCGCCCGCGCCGAAATTCTGGAGAGCCTGACCCCGGCGCGCCGGATGAGCCTGGATGAGAGCATCGAGTACCTGTCGGACGACGAGCTGCTGGAGGTGACGCCGGAGAATATCCGCCTCCGCAAGCGCCTCCTCAGCGGCGACGCGCGCGGCAAGGTGCAGAAGAAGGCCAAGGAAGAATTGCTGGAAGGCGCGTAGGGGCGTTCACACCTGCCCACTCGTCTGCAGCGGCTGCTGCAGCCGATGCAGGCACCGCAGGTGCGGGATTGAACGCCCCTACCCCCAAGGAGACCCGCCATGCCCGCAATTGCCAGCATCGTCTACAAGCCGGCCGGCCTGGGTGAAGACCCGGCCAGCCACTACCTGCGCGTGTCGCTGACCCAGGCCGACCTGGTGGCCGGGCGCGGCATCGCCGGCGACCTGAAGGGCGTGGCCAACCGCCCGCTCAACCTCATGTCGGCCGAGACCCTGGCCGCGCTGAGCGCCGAGGGCTTCCAGACCGGGCCCGGCCAGATGGGCGAGCAGATCGTCTTCCGCGGGCTGGCTATCGACAGCCTGGCCGCCGGCGACCGCGTGCAGCTTGGCGGCGAGGCCGTGGTGGAGATCATCAAGCCGCGCACCGGCTGCGACCGCTTTGAGCACATCCAGGGCCGCGCCGCCGCGGGCGTGCAGGGCCGCCTGGGCATGCTGGCCAAGGTGGTGACCAGCGGCGCCATCCGCGTGGGGGATACGCTCAAAGTGCT
>CAYUYN010000540.1:0-2531 GCA_964449185.1 uncultured Anaerolineales bacterium
CAGCAAGGCCGCGGCGAACGGCAGCACCAGCCGCACCCGGCGCGGCAGGCTCGCGGCCTGGCCGGCCCGCGCCAAGGCTGCCAGGCTGCCAGCCGCCCACATGGCCAGGAGCACATACGCCGGCATGAGATATTCCATCGTCTGCGGCGCGCGATAGGTGAGGGCGACGAAGATGTGCGCGCCCGCGGCAAGCAGCAGCCCCAGTCCCAGCGAGCGCGAGCGCTCGAAAGCGGCCACCGCGCCGATGCCCATCAATGCCGGCACAGGCCAGTAAAACTCAAAACTGAGTATGTTGCCAAAGAGGGCCAGGCGCGCGGGCAGGGCGCTGAGGTTGGCGAAGAAAAAAAGGTCACCCCGGAAGCCGAGCGCCAGGATGTGCTCGAGAAAGCCGCCGACCGTGGCGATGCCCGGCGGCGCCCCGAAGGCGCCCGCGCGCAGCGGGAAGTACAGCCAGGCCAGAAACGGCACGACGCCGGCCAGCAGGGGCCACGGCCGCCGCAGCCCGCCGGGCCGCAGCCACAGCGCGTACAGCCCCAACACGGCCATGATAAAGACGAGCGAGGCGTGGTGCGACACGCCCAGGCCCAGCGCCAACGCCACCCAGGCCAGGGCACGGTCAGCCTGGGTTTTGCCGGCTGGGTCCTGCGCGACCACGGCCCGGTAGTTCAGCAGCCGCTCCAGCGCCCACGCGGTGGCCAGCGCCGCCGGCATGCGGATGTTGGCGGTGGTGGCCTGGGCCCAGAACGTGGTCGACAGCCCCAGCATGGCCGCCCCGGCCATCCCGGCCAACGGGCTGTCCCACGCGCGCGCCGCCGCCCGGCTCACCAACGTGAGTGTGCCGGCCGCCAGCAGGGCGCTGAGTGTGTTGATGGCCGTGGCCGGCGCCAGCCACGGCAGCCGGCTGATGAGCCAGCTCGCCACGGTGTACAGCGCAAAACCCGGCGGGTGCGCCACGCCCAGCACGGCGCCCGTCAGTTGATACTCTCCCGCATCGGCCGGCAGCAGCCCGGGCGAGAGGGTGAAGGTGTAGAGCACGCCGAAGACCAGGCCCAGGAGGAGGTGGGGCCACCACACGTCGGGCGCAAGGTTCAGGGCCCAAGGCGCACCCCACTGCGGAACGTGGGGCCGGTGGGGGCGGGGGCGCGCGGGAGCAGGGGGGTGGGTGGACACGCGGCTTATTTGCCTTTAGCAGACCGTGGTCAGTTCACCTGACGGGCGTGCCATGCCAACCCTTCCAAAACGTCTGTCGCGCTTGCGGATCGTCCATCGCGCGGAGCGGTCGTCTTGACATGCCAATTACTGCTTGCCCACGACTTCTTCATACGCCGCGGCCGTCTCGCGCGCCGTCTTCTCCCAGCTAAACTTCCGCGCCTGCGCCAGGCTGCGCTGGCGCAGGTCTGCGTAGACGCTAGGCTCGACCACGATGGTGAGGATGGCCGCGCCCATGGTGCGCGTGTCGTCGGGGGGGATCAGGTAGCCGGCGCTGCCCATGACCTCGGGCAGCGAGCCGCCGGTGCTGGCCACCACCGGCACGCCGCTGGCCATGGCCTCCAGCGGCGGCAGGCCAAAGCCCTCGTAGCGCGAGGGGTAGGCAAAGGCGGTGGCCCCGCGGTAGAGCGCCGGCTTGTCGGCCTCGTCGACCGCGCCAATGAACTTCACCGTGTCGGCGATGTCCAGCTCGGCCGCCAGCGCCGGGTAGTCTTCAAAGAATATGCCGTCGGGCTGGGGCAGTTGGCCGCCGATGACGAGCGGGTAGCCCTGCCCGATGGAGTTTGCCGCCCAGGTCCAGGCCGAGAGCAGCCCGCGCACGTTCTTGCGCACGTCGAAGCCGCCCAGGTAGAGCACGTAGCCCTCGCCCAGGCCATACCGGGCGCGGATGGGGTCGTCCACGCGCCAGTCGCCCCGCGGGCTGTAGCGCGGGCCGGCGGCCAGGTAGATGGTGCGCACGCGCTCGGCCGGGACGTGCAAGTGCTCCTGAATATCCTTCGCGGTCGCGTCCGAGTCCGCCAGCACCCGGGCCGCGCCGGCCGTGGCCGCCGAGACCAGCGCGGTATACAGCCGGACAAACAGGCGCCCGCGATAGGCCGGCAGCAGCGCCGGGATGATGTCGTGCACGGTGACCACGATGGGCGCGTGCGATCTGAGCGGCGGCGCCCAGTGCGGCACGTGCGCGACCTCCGCGCGCAGCCGGCGGCAGGCGCGCGGAAAGGTCACCTGCTCAAACCACAGCTTGGACCAGTTGCCGGCGCCGCTGCGCACCGGGTGCAGTTGGCAGCCAGGGCCCGGGTCAGGCCCGGGCGTGGCGCCGCCTGCCGGCACCACGACGTGATACTCGTGCTGCGGCGCCACCTGGGGCAGCCACTGTAGCAGCGCGCGCAAATATTGTCCCGTGCCCGTGTGCGCGTTGTGGACCAGGAACCAGCCGTTTAGGACGACACGCATGATGGAGTCATTATAACGGGGTCTGGGCGCCGCCCCGCAAGAAAATGGGGTGGGGGTGTCGCGGCCGGCCAAGCCGGCCGCGACACCCC
>CAYUYN010000541.1:0-2510 GCA_964449185.1 uncultured Anaerolineales bacterium
GCGGCCCAGGCGGCGGCCACGCCGCAAGCCGCGCAGCGCCTGGCCGATGAGCTGGCCGGCCTGGCCGCGCGGCGCGAAAGGCCTGGTCCCCAGGCATGATGACGCTGACCGCCGTCTTTTGGATGTATGTCATCCTATTTGGCATCATCGGCGGCTTCCGGGGTTGGGCCAAAGAGCTGCTGGTCTTGTTCAGCGTGCTGCTGGCCATTGCCATCGATACGGTGCTGCTGACGTACGTGGAGTCGGTCAAGGTGGTGATGACCACCCGGCCCGGCATCACCCAGTTCGCGCTCCGCGGCAGCTTGATCCTGACCCTGGCCTTCTTCGGCTATCAGACGCCGAACCTCCCGGCCTTTGCCTCGGGCAAGTTTGCGCGGGAGAAGCTGCAGGACTTTCTGCTCGGCGTGGCGCTGGGCCTGATCAACGGCTATTTCATTGTCGGGACGCTGTGGCTGTACATGCACCAGGCCAACTACCCGCTGGAGTATGTCCAGCCCTTGGCCGACCCGCTGGCGACGGCGAACTATATGAAGTACATGCCGCCGATGCTGCTGGGGATACCGAACATTTACTTTGCCATAATCGCCGCGTTTGTGTTTGTAATCATTGTCTTTATTTAGCGCATGACCCACGTCCACTTCATCGGTATCGGTGGTGCCGGCCTGTCGGCCATTGCGCAGGTCTTGCTCGAGTCGGGTTATTCCGTCAGCGGCTCGGACGAAGAGCTGTCGCCGTTTGCCCGGGCCCTGGCCGCGGCCGGCGCCCGGGTCTACCACGGGCACGCGCCCGAACAGGTCAACGGC
Organism: uncultured Anaerolineales bacterium; assembly: GCA_964449185.1. Taxonomy (GTDB): domain Bacteria; phylum Chloroflexota; class Anaerolineae; order Anaerolineales; family UBA6663; genus CAYUYN01. Next base: position 804 of record CAYUYN010000541.1, read on the forward strand.
GCCGAGATGGTCATCGTCTCTTCGGCCGTGCCCGCCGACAACGTGGAAGTGCAGGCCGCCCGCGCGCGCAATATCCCGGTGCTCAAGCGCGCCGACTTCCTGGGCCGGCTGATGGAAGACCGGTTGGGCATCGCGGTGGCCGGCACGCACGGCAAGACCACCACCACTGGCTTGGTCGCCTTCATGCTCGACCGCGCGCGGCTGGACCCGACCTTTATAGTCGGCGGGCTGCTGGCCGATTACGGCACCAATGCCCGCGCCGGGCACGGCCGGCCCTTCGTCATCGAGGCCGATGAGTACGACCGGATGTTTTTGGGCTTGAAGCCCACGGTGGCGGTGGTGTTGAATGTGGAACACGATCATCCTGACTGTTACCCGACGCTGAAAGAGATGCAAGAAGCGTTCCGAGCCTTTGTCGATCTGCTGCCGCCCCATGGCCTGCTGGTGGGCTGCGACCACGATGCTTTTGCCCACAAGCTGGTGGATGAGCGCCGCACCGCGGGGCGGCCGGCGGTGTTGTACGGCTTCAAGCGCGAAGACAACTACCGGGCCGATTCGCTCCAGCTCAACGGGGCGGGGGGCTATGACTTCTTGGTGGTGAAGAACGGCGAGACCCTGGGCCTGGCGCGCAACCGCCTGCCCGGAGAGCACAACGTGCTCAACTCGCTGGCGGCGCTGGCTGTGGCCGACTTTGTGGGCGTGGAGTTCAACGATGCCCGCAATGCCCTGGCCGACTACCGCGGGGCTGGCCGGCGCTTTGAGGTCAAGGGCGAGGCGCGCGGCGTGACGGTGGTGGACGATTACGCCCATCACCCCACCGAAATCCGCGCCACCCTGGCCGCGGCCCGGCGGCGCTTTGGCGACCGGCCGCTGTGGGTGATGTTCCAGCCGCACACGTTCTCGCGCACGCGCGCCCTGCTGGCCGAGTTTGCCGCCAGCTTCGCCGACGCCGACCACGTGGTCATCGTGGACATTTTTCGCTCGCGCGAAGCGGTGGACCCTGGCCTGAGCGCCGCCGACATCGTCCGCCGCATGGACCATCCCGACGTGAGCTACATCCCGGCGCTTGCCGAGGCCTCCCAGGCCCTCATCGCCCGCCTCAAGCCCGGCGATGTCCTGCTCACCCTCGGCGCGGGGGATGGGCACGTGGTGGGGCAGGCGGTGCTTGAGGCTTTGGGGAGTATGTAAGTGTGGAACCATGTGTGTGAGTGCGCGGGTATGTGGGTATGTGAGTGTAAGCGACCCACACACGCACACACTTACACACTTACAAACGTTCGTCCGTCGTCTGTCGTCCGTCGTCCAAGTTACCAATTACTAATCACTAATCTCGACTATGGCTACCCTGGTACTGGCAGTGACGCAGCGTGATCTCCGCGCCGCCTTTGGCAATCGCTTGAAGCTGGGCGAACCCCTGGCGCGCTACACCTCCGCCCGCGTGGGCGGCCCGGCCGAATACCTGGCCGTGGCCGAAAGCGCCGGCGAGCTGGCCGAGCTGGTGCGCGCGGCCTGGGAGCTGGGCATCGACCCGCTAATCCTGGGCGGCGGCTCCAACGTGCTGGTCAGCGATGCCGGCGTGCAGGGGCTGGTGATCTTGAACCGGGCGCGGGCGGTGGTATTCCACGACACGCCTGGCGCCGGCCAAACGCCGTCGGTCTGGGCCGAGGCGGGCGCCAACCTGGGCGCCCTGGCGCGGCAGTGCGCGGC
>CAYUYN010000542.1:0-2502 GCA_964449185.1 uncultured Anaerolineales bacterium
CGGGCCTGGCGGCGCTCAACGCGGCCGCGCGCGCCATCAAGGCGGGCGAGGGCGAGGTGTACGTGGCTGGCGGGGTGGAGAGCATGACGCGCGCGCCGTATGCGCTGGCCAAGACCAGCCCCGAGTGGGCCTTTGGCAATGGCACGCTGTGGGACACCACCCTGGGCTGGCGCTTCCCGAACGCGCGGCTCAAGGAGCAGTACGGTAACGACTCGATGGGTGAGACGGCCGAGAACGTGTATGACCTGACGCACATCACCCGCGCGGCGCAGGACGCGTTTGCGCTGGAGAGCCAGCGGCGCGCGGCGGCGGCCATGGAGGCCGGGCGCTTTGCCGATGAGATCGTGCCAGTAAGCATCCCGCAGCGCAAAGGCGAGGCGCTGGTGGTGGACCGCGACGAGCACCCGCGCGCCGACACCACCCTGGAGGGCCTGAGCAAGCTGCGGCCGGCCTTCCGCAAGGACGGCACGGTGACGGCCGGCAATGCCTCGGGCATCAACGACGGCGCCTCGGCGGTGCTGCTGATGAGCGACCGCAAGGCGCAGGCGCTGGGCCTCAAGCCCCTGGCGCGGGTGGTGGCCTCGGCCGCGGCCGGCGTGGAGCCGCGCACCATGGGCCTGGGGCCGGTGCCGGCCACGCGCAAGGCCCTGGCGCGGGCGGGCTTGACCATCGAGCAGATTGGGTTGATCGAGCTGAACGAGGCCTTTGCGGTGCAGGCGCTGGCGGTAATGGACGAACTCGGCTTCCGGCATGAGATCACCAACGTCAACGGCGGGGCCATTGCCCTGGGGCACCCGCTGGGCAGCAGCGGCGCGCGGCTGGTGGTCAGCCTGGTGCACGAGATGCGCCGGCGCGCGCCCAAGATGGCGCGGCCTTACTATGGACTGGCCACACTGTGCGTGGGCGTGGGGCAGGGCGAGACGACGATTGTGGAGTGGATGGGGGCCTAGAAGTCGGAGGTCAGAGGTTAGAGGTCAGATGGCTTTATCCGACTTCTGTCTTCTGACATCTCTAATGAACGGCCTCTACGCTCCCTCACCCGCTGCCGCCCTGGCATTCGCTGTCTGCTTCTTTGGCTGGGCGCTGTTTGAGATGGTGGTGAACCTGCGGCTGTGGCGGCCAGGCTCGCTCAACCGCGATGGGTTCTCGCGCTACTTGATCATCGGCGGGATGCTGCTGGCGTTCGCGCTGGCGGTGGCGGCCACGCGGCTGCCTGCCTTTGACTTTGGCGCCGGCCGGGGGGCCATTTTCTATCTCGGCCTGGGGCTGATGGTGGGCGGCCTGCTCTTTCGGTGGTATGCCATCCGGCAGTTGGGCCGCTACTTCGTGCCCGAGGTCGCTATCCAGCCCGGCCAGCGGGTGATTGACCAGGGGCTGTACCGCTACCTGCGCCACCCGTCGTACACGGGCACGTTTATCACCAGCGTGGGCTATGGCCTGGCGCTGGGCAATTGGCTGAGCCTGGCCGTGATGCTGCTGGTGCCTGGACTGGTGTATGGGCTGCGCATGCGCCTTGAAGAGGCGGCGTTGGTGGAGGCCTTCGGCGTGGAGTACCAGGACTATATGCGCCGCACGAAGCGGTTGATTCCGTTTGTGTTCTAATTCTGAAAGAGAAGGCGGGGAGCGGACCGCCGAGCTTTGCTCGGCGGTCCGCTCCCCGCGTTTATTTCCTGGAAGAAGATGGCGGTTATTTGTTCGCGAAGCGATACCCCACGCCGCGCGAGGTCAAAATAAATTCCGGCTTGTTGGGGTCGCGCTCGATCTTTTTGCGCAGGTAGTGGACATAGAGCTTGAGGCTTTCGTTGGCCTCGCCGTACTCCGGACCCCACGTTTGGGTAATCAGCTCGCCGCGGGTGAGCACACGGCCGGCGTTGCGGGCCAGCACCGACAGCAGCGTGAATTCCTTGGGCGTCAGCACGATGGTCTGGCCGTAGACCGTCACCTCGCGCGTGAGGAAGTTGATGCGCAGGTCGCCGTTGGCGAAGATCAGCTCGTCGGACGTCTGGTCGCCGGCCCCGCGCCGCAACTGGGTGCGGATGCGGGCCAGCAGCTCCGCGTTGTCGAACGGCTTGACGATGTAGTCGTCACCGCCGATCTCCAGGCCCTTGACCACGTCTTTGACCGAGCTCTTGGCCGTTAGAAAGATAATGGGCACGGCCGAAATCTCGCGCACGCGGCGGCACGCTTCCCACCCGTCCATCTCGGGCATCATCACGTCCAGCAGCACCAGGTCGGGCTTCTGGTCGCGGGTCAACTGCAGGCCGTCGGTGGCGGTGGCGGCCTTGAGCACATCAAAGCCGTTATGCTGGAGCAGGGTGCTTAGCAGCCAGAGGGTATTTTCGTCGTCGTCGATGACTAGGATTTTCTGTGGCATAAAGTTACCCCGGTATGAAACTTGTTAGAGTCTATCACGCGGGACTGCCAAACGCAAATCAAATCTAACCAGGGATTTGGTTAGTTAGAGCACTGGCTTCGCAGACCTCGGTGCGAGCGAAAAAGCCC
>CAYUYN010000543.1:0-2499 GCA_964449185.1 uncultured Anaerolineales bacterium
ACGACGAGAAGGCCGGCATCACCGGCTGGGCCCAGGTCAACGGCCTGCGCGGCGACACGTCCATCTACGAGCGCACCAAATACGACCTGTGGTACATTGAGAACTGGTCGGTCTGGCTGGATGTAAAGATACTGATCCGGACGGTGTTTCGGGTGTTTTCGGATCGTAATGCGTATTAACAGCCTCACCGCCCTGTTCCCGGCCTACAACGATGCCGGCACCATCCCCAGCATGGTGATTAGGGCCATGCGGGCGCTGCCGGGCCTGACCGATGACTACGAAGTAGTGGTGGTCAACGACGGTTCACAGGACTACACCGGCGAGGTGTTGGCCGAGCTGAGCGGGCTGTACCCGCGGCTGCGCGTGATCACCCACGCGCGCAACCGCGGCTATGGCGCGGCCCTGCGCACCGGCTTCAGCCACGCCACCAAGGAGTGGATCTTCTATACCGACGGCGACGCGCAGTACGACCCGCATGAGATGAAGCTGCTGGCCGAGGCCCTGGCGCAGGATGGCCGCGCCGACATCGCCAACGGCTACAAGATCGCCCGCAGCGACCCGCTGCACCGGCGGATCATCGGCGGCCTGTATCATCACTTCGTCAAAATCGTGTTCGGCCTGCCCCTGCGCGATACCGACTGCGACTTTCGCCTGTTCCGCCGCAGCGTCTTCGAGCGCGTGCAGCTCGAGTCCGACAGCGGCACCATCGCGCTGGAGATGGTCAAGAAGTTCAGCGATGCCGGCTTTCGCTTCGTCGAGGTGCCGGTGCACCACTACCACCGCGCCTACGGCCGCAGCCAATTCTTCAACTTCCGGCGCCTCATCCGCACGGCCGTGCAGCTCAGCCAGCTCTGGTGGAAGCTGGTGGTGCGGCGCGAGCACCGGCACGCGGCCGCCCTACCCACCGAGGAGGCCGCGGCGCCGGTCCCGTCCGAGCCGCACAGCGGCTGATGGGCATGCACCCCCAGCCCGACCTGCGGCCGGTCTTCGCCGGCCAGAACGTCCTCATCACCGGCGGCCTGGGCTTCATTGGCAGCAACCTGGCCGCGCTGCTGGTGGAGCTCAATGGGGCGGGGGGCTACCGGCTGGTGCCCTTCCCTCCGGACCAGAAAGTTATCGACATCGGCGACTACTACGGCAACTACGGCAAGCTGCAGCGCGTCCTGGGCTGGCAGCCGCGCGTGACCCTGCGCGATGGCCTGGCGCGCACCCTGGCCTTTTATCGCGAGCACCTGTTCGAGTACGTCGTCCCTTCGTAGACGCGATGGCGCCGCGGCTCCCGGTGGCGCCGCGCGGCACCTTGGCGAAAAAGTGACTGCGCACCAGGCTGCCCCGCGTGGGCGCAGCGCGGTTTCGAAGCCCTGAACCGCGCGCGGTTTGACACGCTCCAACCCCGATGGTATCATGCGCCCATAACCGCATAGCCCCCATAGGCGCTCTTATCCAGAGAGGCAGAGGGACCGGCCCAACGACGCCTCGGCAACCCGGCTGCATGCAGCACGGGTGCCAAATCCGGCAGAGACACAGTATTCTGGAAGATGAGAGGGACCACCCTGAAGCACAAGCTCAGCCCCTTCTCGCCAGAAGGGGCTTTTTTGTTAATCTAAGGAGCACAGTCCCATGAGCAGTACCTTCATGTCATCGCCCAAGCTGATGTTCACCTCGGAGTCGGTCACCGAGGGCCATCCCGACAAGATGTGCGATCAGATCAGCGACGCGGTGCTGGACGCCTGCCTGGAGCAGGACCCCTACAGCCGGGTGGCGTGCGAGACGGCCACCAAGACGGGCTTTGTAATCTTGCTGGGCGAGATCACCACCCGCGCCTTCGTCAACTTCGATGAGCTGGTGCGGCGTGTGGTCAAGGACATCGGGTACGACAGCAGCGAGAAGGGCTTCGACGGCAACACCTGCGGCGTGCAGTCGGCCATTGCCAGCCAGAGCCCCGACATTGCCCTGGGCGTGGACAACGCCCTGGAAGCCAAGGCCGGCGAGATGTCCGACGCCGATGTGGAAAAGATCGGCGCCGGCGACCAGGGCATGATGTTTGGCTTCGCCTGCAACGAAACCGAGGCGCTGATGCCCATGCCCATTTACCTGGCGCACAACCTGGCTCGCCGCCTGACCGAGGTGCGCAAGAACGGCACCCTGCCCTGGCTGCGCCCCGACGGCAAGACCCAGGTGACCGTGGAATACGCCTACGGCCGCCCCAAGCGCGTCGACACCGTGCTCATCAGCACCCAGCACGCGCCGGAAGTCAGCCAGCAGGAAATCCGCGACGCCATCATCGAGCACGTCATTATGCCGGTGCTCCCGGCCGAGCTGACCGATGGGCGCCTCAACATCTTCGTCAACCCCACCGGCCGTTTTGTCATCGGCGGCCCCATGGGTGATGCCGGCCTGACCGGCCGCAAGATCATCGTGGACACCTACGGCGGCACCGGCCGCCACGGCGGCGGCGCCTTCTCGGGCAAGGACCCGACGAAGGTGGACCGCTCGGCC
>CAYUYN010000544.1:0-2496 GCA_964449185.1 uncultured Anaerolineales bacterium
CTAGCTTACGGCATATTCTTCCCCGTCACCGGCAAATACACATGCTCGTACGGCACCGCGCTGTGCGCTTGCCAATACTCCAGCAGCGCCAGCAGCGCCTGCGGCGGGTTCTCCGGCGGCGCCTGCCCGGCCTGGTCAAAGTGGCTCGGTCCGTGGCACGAGGTACACACGCGGATCTCACCCGGCTGGAAGGTAATCCAGTAGCGTTCCAGCACCACCGCCTCGTGCTGCGCGTCCATCAACTGCCAGGTCAGCGCGCGCCCGGCCGGCACAAACGCCGCGGCCGAGCCATCCGGCGCCACCACCACGCCGCCCGGCCCGGCCGCGCTCGGCGGGTTGGCCAGGATGGCATTGGTCTCGTGCATCACCTGCGCCAACACGCGCCGTCCGGCCCGCGGCGTTTGCCCGCCAAAGGTCAGCCCGCGCAGTTGGTCGGCCTGGAAGAACTGCATAAAGCTGACGCTATAGATCGTTCCGGTACCCGTAATCGTCTGCGTGCCCGTCACCCCCACGCGCAGGTTGAAGGGCTGCTGCCGGTCCAGCGCGTCGCGCGTCGTCACGTTGCGCGTCACCGCCAGGGCCAGGCCGTTCTGCGCCAGGTAGGCCTGCAGGTCGGCCACCGTCACGCCGGCCTCGTTAAACGTCTGCTGCTCGGGGTCATCCAGCACGGCCCCGGTGGACGGCGGCAGGGCGCGCGGGCGCACCTCCACCGGGTTGAGCTCCCACAGGTTGCCCGAATAGGTCACCAGAACGTCCGGGTCGTAGTAGCTCACCGTCTTGGAGATGCCGGGGGTTAGGGCCTGGTTGGCCGTCCAGAAACCGTTGCCGGACAGGGTCAAGGTCTTGAGCCGGAAGGCATAGTCAGTGTCAAAGATTTCGCCTTCTTCATACCCCACAAACGGTGTGTGTGCGGCGATCAGTTGGCCGCCCGCGAGCGGCACGGGCTCGCGGTAGTGGCCGGAGTGGCCGGTGGCGTACTCGGTGCTCACGGTGGCCGTATGGGTCACATAGTGAATGATGATATCGCTGGCATGGGTCTGCGGCTGCGCCGTCAGGCTGATCACCTGCCCGGAGGCGTGCGTGCCGAACTCGGCCGCGTCCACGCCATAGTACCGGCCGGGGTGCAGCGGGTCTTCTTCGATTTGGAACAGGTTGTCAATCGAGCGCGGGTTCGTGCGAGTGAACTGGCCGTAGTACTCCTCGATGTTGGGGTCAACGCCATAGTTCAGCCGGGCGCCAATGTAGCCATGCAGTTCCTGCCGGCCCAGGTGGTTGAGGATCTCGCCCTCCCGCCCGTCCTGGGTAATCGTCCACGGGAAGAAGTGGTTGAAGCTGTGGCCCGCCAGGTCGGTGCCCGCCAGTAGGTCATCGCGGCAGCCGCGCGGCTCGGGGAAGACCTCGGTGCGGTCATTCAGGTTGTAACTGGCGCTGCTCTCGCTGCCGTAGTTGAACGTGCCGTAGGGAGGGTTGGCAGGGGTGCCGCCGGAGAAGCAGTTCTGGCCCGGGGTGCCGGCGCTGGCATCGGCATCGGCCTGCTGGTCGCGCTGCAGGTGGTCCCACTGCGTAAAGACCACCCGCCCATACGAGTCGATCATCGGCGTGAAGTCGCCCGACGGCGCGTGGTTGAGCAGGCGCAGGTCCCCCGTGGCCGGGTTCAGGCTCCACAGGCCGGTCACGGTCGGCGCCTCTTCGTATTCGTCCAACTGCGGGTACAGCAAGGCCGAGCCGTTGCGCGGCCGGTCGGTGGTGAAGATGATGCGCCCATCGGTGCCGTAGATGGGGCTGACGTTGTTGTAGTCGACGGGCTGGTTGGGCACCTTGGTGATGACCGGCGTCTCAAACTGGCCCAGGTTGGTGATCTCGTAGAGCTGCCAGTAATACTGCTGATATTGATAGAGCTGCGTGGGCGCGCCCACCACCATGCTGAAGATGGCCTTGGCGCCGTCCCACGCCACGGACGGGTCGCGCACGGCAATGCCCTCGTTGCCGGTGAGCATGCCGCTGCTGCCGTAGCCGGCGGCTTCCGTCAGGTTCTTCAGCGTGCCGTCGTTGTAGCGGATGTACAGGTCCCCACCGCGGCCCGCCGAGCTGAGGCTGCCCTGATGGTTGCCAAAGGTCGAGCCGATGGAGGTGAAGTCGGCGGCGATGGGAACTTGGGTCACGAACAGGATGGGATAGCTTAACACCGGCCCCGCGCCCGGCGCCAAAGTACCCTGCGCCGCGCCCGAACCCGCCCGCCCCGGCCCCACACTAAACGCCAGGGCCAACAGGGTCGCCAAGACCATCCGCACTGAGGTGAAGCTTTGAAGGTGACGTGGCATATTCTTCCCGCTAAAGGTTAGAATATGGTTATAGACGAAACTGGGCAGGAAAGCAATAGCACCCAACGTCTGTCGACGGACGACGGACCATAAGGCCGGAGTGGCGACTCCAACCCATTGTGCGTGGTGCACGGTCCGTTGCCTTTTGTAGGAGCGGGCTCTGCCCGCGATCCCC
>CAYUYN010000545.1:0-2486 GCA_964449185.1 uncultured Anaerolineales bacterium
CCTAGTAGCGAAGCGGATGGGGTGGCCGCCCTGGCCTGGACTCAGGCCGCCAGTGGCAGGATGCATTCGGGCGCGTCGAAGCCGGGGCTGTTGACGCGGGTGGAGACGGGCACGGCCTTCATCCGGGCGGCGTCGAAAGGCCGCAGCAGGGGCAGCACCTCCTCCGCGGGCAGCTCGCCGGGATGCAGCCAGGCCTCGTAGGCCTCGGGCGGCAGGATGACGGGCATGCGGTTGTGGATGGGCGCGAGCAGGGCATTGGGCTCGGTGGTGATGATGGTGCAGGTCTTGAGCAGGCTGCCGTCCGGCGGCTGCCAGACCTCCCACAGCCCGGCAAAACCAAACGGCCGTCCGTCCTGCATCTGGATGTACATGGGCGCCTTGCCCGTGGCGGTCTTCTGCCACTCGTAAAAGCCATCGGCGACGACCAGGCAGCGGCGGCGCTTGAGGGCCGTGCGGAACGAGGGCTTCTCGGCCAGGGTCTCGGCGCGGGCGTTGATGAGCTTGTTGCCGATCTTGGGGTCTTTGGCCCAGGCGGGAATCAGCCCCCACTGGAAGAACTCGAGCTTGCGGTCTGCGCTGTTGGTGACCACGGCCACGGCCTGTGAGGGCGCGATGTTGTAGCGCGGCGCCAGGTCAGCGGACGGCCGCTCGGTCAGGCCGAACTGGTCCTGCAGCTCGGCAGGGGAAATGGTGAGGGTGAAGCGACCACACATGGGGGCCTCCTCTAGCTAGAAAGCGTTACACCCCTTTTCCCTTTTGGGCTTAGACCCAGTTGGGTTCTTCGTAAGTGCCAAACACCGACCGCATCACCTCCACGATCTCGCCGAGCGTGGCATAGGCGCGCACGCAGTCGAGCAGGTGGGGCATGGTGTTCTCGGTCCCCTGGCAGGCCAGCCGCAGCCGGTCCAGGGCCTGGCCCACGCGGCCGCTGTCGCGCTGCCGGCGCAGGTCGCGCAGGCGCTGGAGCTGGCGCTGCTCGCCGGCCGGGTCCATCGCGAGAATGGGGATGCGCACGGGCTTTTCGTCCACGAAGTCGTTGACGCCCACGATGGTGCGGGTGTGCGTGTCGATCTCCTGCTGGTAGCGATAGGCCGCGTCGGAGATTTCCTGCTGGAAGAAGCCGCGGGCGATGGCGGGCAGCACGCCGCCCTGGTCGTCGATGCGGCGGAAGTAAGCGCGCGCCTGGGCCTCGAGCCGGTTGGTCATGGCTTCCACAAAGTACGCGCCGCCCAGCGGATCCACCGTGTTGGCCACGCCGGACTCGGCCGCGATGATCTGCTGGGTGCGCAGCGCGATGGTGACGGCGGCTTCGGAGGGCAGGGCCAGGGCCTCGTCCATGCTGTTGGTGTGCAGCGACTGCGTGCCGCCGAGCACGGCCGCCAGCGCCTGCAGGGCCACGCGCACGATGTTGTTCTCGGGCTGCTGGGCGGTCAGGCTGACGCCGGCCGTCTGAGTGTGGAAGCGCATCAGCCACGAGCGCGGGTTCTGCGCGCCAAAGGTGTGCCGCAGCTCGTGCGCCCAAATGCGGCGGGCGGCGCGGTACTTGGCGATCTCTTCAAAAAAGTCATTGTGGGCATTGAAGAAGAACGACAGGCGCGGCGCAAAGTCGTCCACGTTGAGCCCGCGCGCCACGCCCCAGCGGACGTATTCAAGCCCGTCGGCCAGGGTGAAGGCCAGCTCCTGCGCGGCGGTGCTGCCGGCCTCGCGGATGTGGTAGCCGGAGATGGAGAGCGTGTTCCACTGCGGCACGTGCCGCGCGCCGTACTCCATGGTGTCCACCACCAGCCGCATGGACGGCTCGGGCGGGAAGATGTATTCCTTCTGCGCGATGTATTCCTTGAGGATGTCGTTCTGCAGCGTGCCGCGCAATTGGTCGGGGCGCACGCCCTGCTTTTCGGCGGCGGCGATATACATGGCCCAGAGGATGGCGGCCGGCGAGTTGATGGTCATGGAGGTGCTGACCTGGCCCAGCGGAATATTGTCGAGCAGGATCTCCATGTCCTTGAGCGAGTTGACGGCCACGCCGCACTTGCCAAACTCGCCCAGGGCCTCGGGCGCGTCGGTGTCGTAGCCCATGAGCGTGGCCAGGTCGAAGGCGATCGACAGGCCGCCGCCGCCGTGCTCGAGCAGGTACTGGTAGCGCGCGTTAGACTCTTCGGCCGAGCCGAAGCCGGCAAACATGCGCATGGTCCACGCTTTGCCGCGGTGGCCGGTGGCGTGTACGCCGCGCGTGAAGGGGTATTGCCCGGGGAAGCCCAGGTCGGCGCCGTAGTCGAAGTCGGGCAGGTCGACGGGCGTGTACAGGCGGGCGACCTCGTCCGACGAGGTGGTGATGAACTTATCTTGCCGCTCGGGCGCGCGGGCCAGGGTCTGCTGGAGGGTGGTTTCTTCCCACTTTTCCTGCGCCTCGCGCAGCTCGGCTAGTTTTTGCTGATCGAACATCTTGATCTCCTGAGGCAAGCTTGCCGGAGGAGATTATATCAGTG
>CAYUYN010000546.1:0-2476 GCA_964449185.1 uncultured Anaerolineales bacterium
GCCCGCCGCGCCCGCTGCCGCCCGGCGCCCGCCGCGACAGCACCCGCACGCGCGGCTCGACCGTCTCGATCATTCCGGCGCCGTCCGGCAGCACGCTGATGGTCACCCGATCACCCACGGCGGCCAGGTCGCTACGCTGTTTGTCCTCGCGGCGCTGCTTCAGCCGCCCCCGCAGCCGGCAGACGAAGTCGCCCGCCTCCGTGCGCACGGTGAAGAAGCCGGATTGGGATTTGATGAGGAGGCCGGGGTGCTGGAGGGTCAAGGGGGTGCTGGCGTCGCCGTCCCACCGCCTTCGAACTCCGCTTCCCACGGGTACAGGCTGTAGGCGCGGCCGAGGAAGTAGATCTCGGCCAGGCGGCGGAAGATGGGGGCGGCGAACTCGGAGCCTTCGCCGATGTTCTCGACGACGACGACGATGACGATGTCGGGCTTGTCGGCGCGGTTGGCCTCGGTGTAGCCGGCGAACCAGGCGTGCGGGACGCCGACGGCCGGGTCTTCGGCGGTGCCGGTCTTGCCGGCCACGGGGATCTCAAAGTTGGGGAAGACGTGGCGGGCGGTGCCGCCGGGCGAGCTGGTGACGGCGCGCAGGGCTTCCTGAATATCGGCCAACTGCTCGGGGGTGACGGGGAGCTGGCCGTTGGCGACCGGCTCCAGCGTGAAGCTGGGCTCGCCGCCGGGCGGGGCGATGTGGTGGACCAACTGCGGCCGTAATAAGGTGCCGCCGTTGCGGACGGCGGCCATCATCTGGGCGATCTGGAGCGGGGTGACGAGCACGTAGCCCTGGCCGATGCCCATGTTGACGCTGTCGCCGGGCAGCCACGCCTCGCCGATATTTTCGAGCTTCCAGGCCGGGTCGGGCATGAGGCCCTGGGCCTCGGCCACCTGGTCGACCTGGGTGAACACGCCCAGGCCAAACTCGCGCGCCACCTGGGACGCGAAATTGGGGTCCTGCTGGTAGAGGTCGTAGGCCACGGTGTAGAAGTACGGGTCGCACGAGCGGGCCAGCGCCTCGATGAGGTTGAGGGTGCCGTGGGGGGGCAAACCGTACGCGACGGTCCAGTCGTACTTGATGGCGTCGGGGCCAAGCAGGTTCCACGAGCCGGTGCAGGTATACGTGGAGTCGCGCGTGTACAGGCCCGACATGAGCGCCGCGGCCAGCATGGGCACCTTGAAGACGGAGGCCGGCGGGTAGGTGCCCTGGGTGGCGCGGTTGAGCAGGGGGCGGCCGGGGTCGGCGAGCACGGCGCTGAGGCCCTCGCTGTTGCGGTTGGTGGGGTCGAACAGGTTGGGGTCGAAGGCCGGCGAGGAGACCATGGCCAGCACCTCGCCGGTGGCGGGGTCCAGGATGATGGCGGCGCCCTTGAAGCCGGCGAGCGCTTCCTGCGCGGCGATCTGCAGCTCGCGGTCGAGCGTGGTGTAGACGGCCTGGCCGGGCTGGCGCTGGCTTTCGGCCAGGGTGGCCGCGACCTGGCCGCTGCCGTCGACGGCGTAGAGCGTGGCGCCGCGCACGCCGGCCAGGTAGGCCTCGGCCCAGGTCTCGAGGCCGGCCTGGCCCACGCGCTCGTCGCCAGAGTAGCCGAGGGCCTGGTATTCGGCCAGCTCGGCCGGGTCAATCGCGGTCATATAGCCGATGACCTGGGGGGCGACGCCGCCGTGGGGGTAGAAGCGGGTGGTGTAGCGGTTGAGCAGGACGCCGCCCAGGGCGGCGAGATCGCCCAGGCGGGCCTGGACTTCGTCGGCGGCGGCCACGCCGATGGGCACGTACCAGTCGGGCTGGGCGTTGGCGTACTTCTGCTGGATGGTCTCGGGCTTGAGGTCGAGCAGATCCGACAGGACAGCCAGGACGGCGGGCTCGTCGGTGATCAGGTTCGGCTGGAGGCCGATGGCGACGGCCTCCCCCTGGACGGCCAGCCCGAGGCCGTTGCGGTCGTAGATGTTGGCGCGGGCGGGGACGGCGTAGTCGATATTGAGATAGTTGCCGCCGGCCAGCTCGGGCAGGATGAGGCCGTCGGTCCAGGACACGGCCCAGCGCTCGTCGGTGTAGACCAGGGGCATTTCGATCTTGCGGGTGAGGGTGCCGACGATGGCGCTGTGGAGGCTGACCTCATACAGCACCTGGGCGGTGAGGCCGTTCTTGAGGGCCGAGAGGATGCGCGGCTCGACGGCGGTGAGGCTGGCGGTGCGGGCGACGGCCTGGTAGCGGGCCTGGAAGTCCTCGAGCGAGATGGAGTCCTGGCTGAGGGGCGAGAGCAGGGTGTACATGCCGGCGTAATCGCCCTGGCGCCAGAGATCGAGAAAGGTGGCGGCGGTGCCCTGGGGGTCGGGCGTGTGGGGGGTGGGGCTGGGGAGCGGGGTGAGGGTGGGGGTGGTGGGCGGGCCGAAGGTGGTGCAGGCGACTAAGAAGAAAAGGATGAAGGCGCCAGAGAACCCGGCAGGATGAAGGATGAAGAAGAGCCGCTGCGCGTGAAGTCGGAAG
>CAYUYN010000547.1:0-2465 GCA_964449185.1 uncultured Anaerolineales bacterium
CGGGCGCCGCCCCCGAGACCTGGCGCGCGGTGGCCCTCATCAGCGCCTTTGCCGCCATCATCGCGCACTTCACCGAGATCCATTTCGGCATCGCCATTGTCTCGACCCGCACCCACTTCTGGGTGCTGGCCGGGCTGATGCTGGTGCTGGGTTTTATCGGCAGCTCGCTGAGCGAGGCGACGGAGGCCGCGGCCCCGAGCGCGTCGCTCAAGAACAAGCTGCGGGGCCGCGCCGGCACCGTGCGCATCGCCAGCACGCCCGACGACGGCCCTTCCCGCGAGCAGTGGGCGCCGGTGCTCATTGGCGGCCTGCTGACGGCCGGCGTGCTGGTGACCCTGGGCTTCAATTTCATCACCAACACCCGCCAGGCCCAGGACGTCATTAGCGTCCTGAGAGACGCATTCACCTGGCTGCCCGCGCCCATGGGCCCGCGCACGTCGTATGCAGTGCTGGGCCTGATCCTGCTGGCGTGGGTGGCCGGGGGCACCCTGGCCGTGCTCGAAGAGACGCCGGCCGGGCGCGCGCTAAAGCGCGGGAGCATTTGGGCTTCCGGCCTGGCCGTGGCGCTGGTGGTGGCGCTGGCGGCCTGGGTCATCATGGGCCAGCACCTTGCCAGCCGGGCGGGCTTTGTGCCGGAGAGCCTGGAACAACTGCAGCAAACGGCCAGCCATATTGCCGCCACGGTGAGCAACTACTACGGGCTGATGACGCTCGTCCTGATTGGCCTGGCCTTCGCCCTCAACCTGGAAGGGCTGTCGGTGGGCAGCGGCCGCGCCGCCGTGCGCGCCCGTGGGCTGGCCAACAAGTCGCCCCTGGCCGTCATCAGCTATATCACGCTGCCCATCCTGGCCGCGGGCCTGAGCCTGGTGCTCAACCTGCGCGTCATCCAGGCCGACATCGTCTACAAGACCGGGCTGCAGTTTGACGACACCAACCAGCCGCTGGTGGCTATCGAGCTGTACAAGCGCGCGCTCAGGCTGGCGCCCGGCGAAGATTACTATTACCTCTTCCTGGGCCGCTCGTACTTGAACGCCACCGCCCAGGAGACCGAACCCGCCGCGCGCGCGGCGCTGCTGACCGAGGCCGAAAACCAGCTCAAGGCAGCGCGCGCGCTCAACCCGCTCAACACCGACCACACCGCCAACCTGGCCCGGCTCAACCGGCGCTGGGCCGAGATGTCCACGGAGGCCCAGCAGCGTGAGCTGCGCGCCCAGACCTCCAATGACTACTACGTGGCGGCCGTGCAGCTCAGCCCCAACAATGTCGGCCTGTGGAACGAGTGGGCGGCCCTGGCCTTTCAGGTGCGCGGGGATATGTCCGCCGCGCAGCAGCACCTGGATCAGTCCTTCGCGATTGACCAGAAATTCGACCAGACCTACCAGCTCCAGGCCGACCTGTATCTCACCCAGGCCCAGCAGCAGACGGCCGATGCCGCCGCGCAGAAAGCCTTGTTTGAGAAGGCCATCGAGACGTATCTAGTCGCCATCCAGGCCGGCGAGGCGCGCGGCGGCAATGTGAGCAATGCGCGCATTAACCTGGCCACGGCCTACGCCCAATCGGCGCAGCCGCAGTTGGCTATTGAGCAGTACCAGTATCTGCTGGCCAACAACGCCGGCGTCGAGCCCTGGCGGCTGTACCTGGCCATCTCGGAGCTGTATGCCCAAACCGGCGACATGGCCCAGGCCCGCGTCAACGCCGAGCAGTCGCTCCAGGCCGCGCCGGAGGCAGACAAGCCGACGGTGCAGTCGTGGTTGGACCGGCTGCCGTGAAAAGACGACAGACGACGGACCTTTGGGCCATCGTCGCTGTCATTAATAGCTACCCACCAATTACCAATTACCAGTTACCCGTTACCCGTTACCAGTTACTCTTTCCAGGAGGCTTAGCGTGAAGCAATATAAATCCCCGCCAGCGATGGTGATCGACCCGAAGAAGACGTACACGGCCACGTTCCACACCGACGCGGGCGATTTCGTGGTGGAGCTGTATGCCGACCGCGTGCCCAAGACGGTCAATAATTTCGTCTTCCTGGCGCGCGAGGGCTTCTACGATGGCGTGACCTTCCACCGCGTCATCCGCAACTTCATGGCCCAAGGCGGCGACCCGACCGGCACCGGCAGCGGCGGCCCCGGCTATAAGTTTGCCGACGAGTTTCACCCGTCGCTGCGGCACACCGGCCCCGGCATCCTGTCGATGGCCAATGCCGGTCCCGGCACCAACGGCAGCCAGTTCTTTATCACGCACGGCCCCACCCCGCACCTGGACCAGAAGCATTCGGTGTTTGGCAAGGTCACCGAGGGCATGGACATGGTGCTGTCTATCCCCGAGCGCGACCCGGGCCGCGCCCGCACACCCGGCACGGCCATGCGTTCAATCGACATCACCGAGAGCTAGCCGGCGCGGGGGTTGGGGGCAGGGCCTTCTCATTCTCGGATTCGAGCATGAAAGCGGTCTGCCCCCTTTCC
>CAYUYN010000548.1:0-2460 GCA_964449185.1 uncultured Anaerolineales bacterium
CAGCCCCCATCGTCGAGCCGCTGCTGCCCGAGGCGCGGCCCGAGGCCCTCGACGGCGGCGCGACTTACCAGGACCGCTGCGCACCGTGCCATGGGCCAACCGGCAACGGCGGCGGCTCCATGACGTCCCAACTGCCCAACGGGGTGCCGGACTTTTCTACCCCTGACTTGCTCCGCCAGCGGACGCCGCAGGAATTGTTTCTGACGATCACCCAGGGCCGGGTGGATAACTTCATGCCGCCCTTTGGCGACAGCCTCAGCGTGGCCGAGCGCTGGAACGTGGTGGCTTATCTGCATTCCCTCGGCGCTGGCTCCGAGCGGGTGGCGGGCGAGGCTGTTTACACCGCCAATTGTGCCGGCTGCCACGGCGAGCAAGGGCAGGGGGATGGCCCGGCCGCGGCCGACCTCGCCGCGCCGCCGCCTGACCTGAGCAATGAGGAGTATGCCGCCATCCGCAGCCCACGGGACAACTTGGCTGTCCTCGGCGGCGCTGACCCCGCGCATGCCTTCGCCGCCGGCCTGTCCGAAGCCGACCGTTGGGCGGCGGTGGACTATGCCCGCACCCTGGCCTACGACTACAGCCCGCCCGAGGCCGTGCTGGCCGAGGGGCAGGGCACGGTGCAGGGTCGCCTGGTCAACGGCACCGCCGGCGCGGCGCCACCCACCGGCCTGCCGGTGGTGCTCTATGGCTTTGAGAATGACACGCTGCTGACCACCTTTACCTCCACGGTGCAGCCCGATGGCACGTTCGAGTTCGGCGAGGTGGCCTTCGCGCCGGGCCGCCAGTTCATGGTCACCACCGAGTACCAGGGCATCGCCTATAGCTCCGAGCCGGCCAGCTTCCGGGCCGGCACCGACGCGCCGGTGCTGGACCTGCCCCTGCCGGTCTACGAGACCACCACCGACGCCGGGGTGCTGTCGGTGGCGCAGGTACACTTGTTCCTGGAGTTTGTCGACCCGCGGACCGTGACGGTGGGCGAGCTCTTTGTCTTCTCCAACAGCAGCGACAAGACCCTGGCCGCCGGCGCCGAGCAGCCGCTTGAGTTCAGCCTGCCGCCCGGCGCCACCGAGCTCAACGTGCAGGGCGGCCGGCTGGACGAGACCTACTTCATCACCGACCGGGGCTTTGCGGTGGAGTGGAGCGTGGCGCCTGGCGCGGAGACCAGCCAGATCCTGTATTCGTATCGCCTGCCCTACGACGGTGAGTTGAGCTTTGCCCAGCCCGTCGATTACCCCATGGCCAACGTCAACGTCCTGCTGTCGGACCTGGGCGTGGACGTGGTCGGCCCGCGGCTACAGGCTCTGGGCCTGCAGGAGCTCCAGGGGCAGCAGTTCCAAAACTTCAGCCAGGGCGCGCTGGCCCCCGGCGAGACCCTGTCGTTTGCGGTTTCGGGTGAGCCTGGCACTGGCGCCGCCGTGCCCGGCACCAGCACGCTCTCCGACACACGCAACCTGGCGGTCGGCCTCGGCGCGCTGGCGGTCGTCCTACTGGGCCTTGGTGTCTGGACCTACCGCCGCCGGCCCGCCGCCGCGCCGCCACGCACCCGCGCCGGTCTGCTCCAGGCGCTCGCCGAACTCGACGACGCCTACGCCGCTCGCACCGTGGCCGAAGGGGAGTATCATCGACAGCGGGCGGCGATGAAAGATGAGCTTAAGCGACTGTGGGAGCGGGAGTTATGATCTCCACCCACGCCCTCACCAAAACCTACGGGCTCCGGCCCATCCTGCGCGGGGTCAACCTGGACATCGCGCCGGGCGAGTGCGTGGCGCTGCTGGGGCCGAATGGGGCCGGCAAGACCACGCTCATCCGCATCCTGGCCACGCTGGCCCGACCCACCTTGGGCCGCGTGCAGGTGGCCGGCTATCCCCTGCCCTCGGCCGCCGCCGAGGTGCGCCGGCGGCTGGGGGTGGTGGCGCATCACACCCTGCTCTACACCGACCTCACCGCCGAGGAAAACCTGACTTTTTATGCGCAGCTCTATGGGCTGAGCCACGCCGGGCCGCGCATCGCTCAGGTGCTGGCGCAGGTGGGCCTCACCGCCCGCCGGCGCGACCTGGTGCGCACGTTCTCGCGCGGCATGCAGCAGCGGCTAGCGCTGGGCCGCGCCCTGCTGCCCAACCCGCCGGTGATGCTGTTTGACGAGCCCTACACCGGCCTCGACCCCGACGCTGCCCGCATGCTCGACGACGTGCTGCGCTCGGTCGCGGCGGAGGGCCGCACGGTGCTGCTCACCACGCACGACCTGCCGCGCGCGCTGGCCCTCGCGGACCGCGTGCTGATCCTGGCGCGCGGCGTCATCGCCTACGAGGCCCCTGCCAGCGACCTGGACCCGGCCCGCTTCGCCGAAACCTATGCGTCCATCGTTCACTAAGTCGGATGGCGGGTGTTCACCCGGCTTCTCTGCTCCCGCCCCGCTATGCGTCGCCAGATCCGTAGGGGCGGCCCCCCGTGGCCGCCCGG
>CAYUYN010000549.1:0-2458 GCA_964449185.1 uncultured Anaerolineales bacterium
CTCCGCGCAAAAAAGGGCCACCCGCAACGTGGGGCAGCCCAGAAAGGTCCGTACCAGCGCTGCAAGGCGCGATGATACCCGAGAAAACGCCGGTCGTCAACGCGGTTTGTCATTCCCTGGCGCGCACTTATAATCGCCTGCATGTCCGGCGGCCTGCCCACCATTGGCAAGTTTCAGCTCCTCGAACGCCTGGGCCGCGGCGCCACCGCCGAGGTCTTCAAAGCCTACAACCCCCAGCTCGAGCGCGTGGTGGCCATTAAGGTGCTGCACGCGCACCTGGCCGAAGCCCCGGACTTCACCGCCCGCTTCCTGCGCGAGGCGCGCGTGGTGGCGCTGCTCCAGCATCCCCACATCGTGCAGGTCTTCGACTTTGACACGGCCGATGAGCGCCCGTATATGGTGATGGAATACGTGCCAGGGAACAGCCTTAAGAGCCGCCTGGATGAGGCCTATACGCGCGCGGAGCGCCTGCCCCTGCCGGAGGTGCTGCGCATCTTCCGCGCGCTGTTGAGCGCGGTGGGTTACGCGCACGCGCAGGGCATGATCCACCGCGACCTCAAGCCGGCCAACATCCTGCTGGACTCCAACGGCCGGCCGGTGCTGACCGATTTTGGCATCGCCCGCCTCCTGGGCGCCGCCAAGCTCACGGCCAGCGGCGTGGCCGTGGGCACGCCGGCCTATATGAGCCCCGAGCAGGGCCAGGGCCAGACGGCCGACGAGCGCTCGGACCTGTACGCGCTGGGCATCGTGTTGTTTGAGTGTCTGACAGGCAGCGTGCCCTATGAAGCCGACTCGTCGGTGGCGCTGCTGCTCAAGCACATCCACCAGCCCGTGCCAGTGCTCACCGAAGCGCGGCCCGACCTGCCCGAGGCGCTGGCGATGATCGTTTACCGCGCGCTGGCGAAAAACCCAGACGAGCGCTACCAAAGCGCGGCCGAGCTGTGGGCGGCCCTGGCGGCCCTGCCCGAGGCGTCCATGCTGGCCGAGGGTGCAGCGCCGCTCCCGCCGGTGCCGGCACCGCCCCGCCCGGTCGCCGTCACCGAGCCAGAGGGGACCACCAGCCAACCGCCCGTGAGGGTGCCCGCGCACCGCACGGGCCGGCAGGGGCTGGTCGTGGCCGCGGTCGTTTTCGCGGGTCTGTTGGTGGGCGGCTACGTGGTGGCGCGGCAGGCAACGGCCCTGTCGCCCGCGGAGCAAGCCGTCGCCACGGCCGATGCCTGGCTGGCAGCGGGCAATGCCCAGTTGGCGGCTGACGCCTACACCAGCCGGCTGGAGGCCGATCCCCGCGACGTCGCCGCGCTGCGCGGACGCGCGGCCGCCTACGAGCAACTCGGCCAGGTGGTAGAGGCCCTGAGCGACATTGAAACGGCGCTGGCCCTGGCGCCTGAGGCAGCCTTTTATTATGCCGAACGCGCGCGGCTAAACGCGCAGTATGGGCTGGCCGCAGCCCCAGACGTCCTGGCCGACCTGGACCGAGCCGTCGAACTGGCCCGCCCGGAAGAGGTCGCGCGGCTGCGCTTCCTGCGCGGCTGGGCCATCTTGAACTTCGCGCTCATCGACGACCGGCCAAATCCAGAGCAGGCGCTGGATGACTTGGTAGCGGCGGCCGCGCTGGCGGCGGACAACGCCGAATATCAGTTTACTTTGGCCCGCGCCCTGCTGGCGGCGCAGCGCACCAGCGAGGCCTTGCCCGTCGCCAACCGGGCGGTGGAGCTGGACCCCGCGGCCGGCGTGCACCACAAGCTGCGGGCGCACATCCACTTTGCGCTGGGCGATCTGTATGCGGCCCTGGATGACCTGAGCGCCGCCATCGCGCGCGAGCCATCGGCCGAGGGCGGCGCGACGCTGTATGCCGAGCGGGCCTACGTGCAGTACCGGCTGCAGCGAGCGCCGGAAGCCCAGGCCGACTTGGCCGAAGCACAACGGCTCTCCCCGACGTCGCCCCTGGCGCGCTACACCGCGCTGGTGCTCAATCCCGACCAACCACGCGCCAAGACCACGGACCTGGCCGAGGCACAGGCGCAGGCGGCCGACGACCCGATCTGGCAGGCGATCTTCAATGAACTGCTGCCGGCCTCACCCTGAGGGCGCGTCTGACAAGTGCCTGTAGCGGCGCGCTGCGCAGCCTTGCCTGCCCTAGTAGCGAAGCGGATGGGGCGGGCGCCGTAACAGCAACTTGTGCCTACACTCAACTTCCCCGCTCTCCGAGGAACGTCAGTCGGCACAGGCGGACGGCCGACGCGCTATTAGATGAAAAGGTCCGTCGTCTGTCGCGCGCAGCGGTCGTCAGGCGTGATGGGGCGGCTCGCGCAAACTCGACCCCAGGCTCGAATACGGAATACGCAATACGCCCCAGCTCTTCTCCCCTTATGCTACAATCGTTTTCTCAGCCTCGACAGACCCTCTCAGGAGAACTTATGACCGACCCAAGCCGGGCCCTCGAAATCGCCCATAGCAA
>CAYUYN010000550.1:0-2457 GCA_964449185.1 uncultured Anaerolineales bacterium
CCAGCCGCTGGCTGCCGATGGTCACCAGCTTGCCGCCCACGCGGGCGCGCACGCCCTGGCCGGGCAGGGCCTCGAACTGTTCGGGCTCCACCAGCGCCAGGCCCTCGGCCCGCGCCGCGCTGCGCACGGCCTCGGCCAGGGGATGCTCCGAATACTTCTCGGCCGAAGCGGCGAGCGCCAGCAGCTCGGCGCGGCTGAGGCCGTTGAGCGTCACCACATCCGTGAGCGCGGGCCGGCCGAGCGTGAGCGTGCCGGTCTTGTCCACCAGCAGCACGTCGGCCCGCGCGAGCAGCTCCAGGTACTTGCTGCCCTTGATGAGGATGCCCCGCCGCGCGCCGGCGCCGATGGAGGCCAGCATGGCAATGGGCGTGGCCAGCGCAAACGAGCACGAGCAGGCCACCACCATCACCGCCGCGGCGGCCAGGGGATCGCGCCGGAGGACGAAGGTGAGCGCGGCGATGCCGGCCACGACCGGCAGGTAGTAGGCCGAGAACTTGTCGGCGATGCGCTGCACGTCGGCCCGGTGCGCTTCGGCTTCTTCGACCAGCTTGATCACCCGGCCAAAGGTCGTGTCGGCCCCGACGTGGACCGTCCGCACCCGCAGGCTGCCCAGGCGCGCCAGGCTGGCGGCAAAGACGCGCGCGCCCGGCCCCGCTTCCAGCGGCATGGACTCGCCCGTGATGGAGGCCTGATCGACCGTGGCCTGCCCGCTGAGCACCGTGCCGTCCACCGGGATCTTTTCGCCCGGCCGCACCACCACGATGTCGCCCACCCGCACCTGCGCGATGGGCACTTCCATGGCATGGCCGTCGCGCTCCACGCGCGCGGTCTGCGGCGCCAGCGCGGTGAGCTCTTTCACCGCCCGCCGGGCGCCCTCGGTCGTCATGTTCTCGGCGTAGTTGCCGACGCGCATGAAGAACACCACCACGGCCGCGGTCGCCCATTGGCCGACGGCCAGTGCCGCCAGCACGCCGAGCGTCATCAGCGTGTGGGAAGTCACCTGCCGCCGCAGGGCTGCCCGCACGACATTGCGGAAAATGGGCCAGCCCGTCAGCAGGACCAGGCCGGCGCCGACCACGAACGGCACCTGTTCGGTGAGCTGCTCGAAGAGACCCAACCACTCGCCGACCACGATCACAAACAGGACCGCGCCAAAGACGACGGCCAGCAGCGTGAGCAGCCGGCGGGTGAAGTGCGCGGGCAGGCCGCGCGTGGGCGCCGGACCCGTGTCGGCGTTGGACGGCGCCTCCGGCACCTGATAGCCCGCCTGGCTGACCGCTGCGCGGATGGCGGCTAGCTGCACGCGCTCCGGGTCGAGCCGCACGACCGCCTTCTCGGACGCCAGGAAAACATTTACCTCCGCCACGCCCGGCAACGCCGCAATCGCGTGCTGAACGTGCCGGGTGCACTCGGCGCAGTCCATGCCCTTGACGGGCACTTCGATGGTGGCAACACTAGCCATGGCGGCCCTCCGCGCGCTGGTTGTAGCGCGTGCACTGGTAGACACCCCGCGCCACGTCGGCCACCAGCGCCTCGGCCAGGCCGATCAGCTCACCCACGCGGTCGTCGCTGAGCTGGTAGGTGACGTAGCGCCCCTGCTGCTCGGCGGCCACCAGGCCGCAGTCGCGCAGACAGCCCAGGTGGTTGGAGACATTCGACTGCGAGAGCCCGGTGGCTTCCACGATCTCGCTGACCGTGAGCGGTCCCTGCCGCAGCACATCCAGGATGCTCAGCCGCGAGGGATCGCCAAACCCCCGAAAGAGTTTGGCTTTGACGGCCAGGCCCGTATTTTCTGAAGTGAGCAACATGACGTTCTCCTGCAATCAATATATCAGCATATGATGATATGTTAGCATACATGCGACGATCACTCAAGGGATTAGGAGTTTCTCCGCGGACACGTCTTTCCGCTGCTCGGGCTGCTGCGGGCACAGCCGGCCGCAACGGCCGGTCTACGGCGCTCGGCCACGTTGGCGACCGCTACGCGCCAGCGCGCTGCGACCGCCCGTAGCCCAATAACCGCAGGGCATTAAGGACGACCACGATCGTGCTGCCCTCGTGGAAGATAATGGCGATGCCGATGCCCGCCCAGCCCGTGAGTGACGCGACGACGAGCAGGGCGATAACTCCCAGCGAGATGTACAGGTTCTGCAAGATGATTGCACGTGTGGCGCGGCCCAGGCCGACGGCGAAGGGGAGCTTGGAGAGATCATCGCCCATGAGGGCCACGTCGGCCGTTTCCAGGGCCACGTCGGTGCCCGCGCCGCCCATGGCGATGCCGACGGTCGCGTTGGCCAGCGCCGGCGCGTCGTTGACCCCGTCGCCGACCATGGCGGTGTAACCATACTTGTCGTTCAAGGCCAGGATAGTGGTGACCTTGTCTTCGGGCATGAGATCGGCCCGCACGTCGGTGAGCCCGACTTGCCTGGCAATCGCACCGGCCACACGCGCGTTGTC
>CAYUYN010000551.1:0-2454 GCA_964449185.1 uncultured Anaerolineales bacterium
GATGCCGAGCTGCGCGCCAAAACCGACGAGTTCCGCGCCCACCTGGCCGAGGCCGCCTTAATCACGCCGGCCAGGTTGTTAGCCGCCAGGGCCGTCACGGCCGGGTCGGGCGCGCGGCCGGCAATGACTAAACGCGCCTTGGGCACGGCGGCCTGCACGCGCGGCAGCACTTCGTTGACCAGCACGTGGGCGGCATCGATGTTGGGCGCATAGTTGAGCGCGCCGGGGAAGAAGATGTTGGCCGGCGCGGGCGCGACGGGCGAGGGCGCTGCCCAATAGGCCAGGTCTACGCCATTGGGAACGGTGACGAGCGGCAGCCCGCCGTATGTGCGCTGGAGCAGTTCGGCATCATGCGGGGAGGTGACGATGACGGCGCCGGCCTGGCGCAGGGCGCGCGCCTCACGGTGGCGCAGGTAGGCCAGCACGAATAGGTCCCACGGCCGCCCCCTGGTCCGCACGCCCAGCAGCCGCTCGCGCAGCAGCACGGGCACATCAAACAGGTCCAGCACCCGTCGCACGCGAGCGCGCCCGGCCGGGGCCGCGGCCGGCCAGAGCGTCAGGCCCTGCACGTGCACGGTCTGCCACGGATCAGGCCCGTTGGCCTCGGCCAGCAGCCGCCGCGCCAGCGCGCCGAGCGGCGCGCTGTACGAGCGACCCGCCGCCGGATAGGGTAGGGCGGTCAGCCCGGCCAATTGCCCGCGCAGCGAGTCCAGGCCCTGCTGGTCGGTGGGGCCGGCATACGTGAGCAAATGCACCGCGTGCCGCCCGGCCACATGTTCCAACATGCGCCGCGCCCGTTCGCGCCCGCCGGTGTACGGTGGGAGCGGAGGTTCGGGGGTGAGCCAGAGGATGTTCATAGCTGCCCAACGACACCACCTTGCCGGCGCCGCCGCGCAGCGCCAGGGCCAGCCAGCCCTGCACAAAACGCCGGCGCACATCGGCCAGGGTGAGCGTGGTTTCCGTGATGGTCACGTGCCAACCCCAGACCCCAAGGGTTTTCAAAACCCTTGGGGTCTCGTTAGCGACTACAGCCCCCACTCATCCGCCGCATCCGCGTGCGCGGGCACGCGCGCTCGGTCGGGGCTGGGGGCGGCGTTGGCCGGGGACTGCAAGCGGGCGCCGACAGCGGCGTAGAGCTGATCGTGCTGCTCGAGCGTCAGCGTGTGCGAGTGGCCGCGCGCCATCTTCTCGCGGCCGGCCAGCCCCATGGCCGCGGCGTGGCGCGGCTGCTCCAGCAGCTCACCCAGCCGCACGCCGATGGCCGCGGAGTCGCCCGGCGCCACGAGGTGGCCGGTCACGCCGTCTTCCACCAGCTCGGGCATGGACGTGGCGCGCACGGTCACCACCGGCAGGCCCGAGGCGGCGGCCTCGAGCACCGCCACGCCTTGGGTCTCTACTTCGGAAGCGATCGCGAAGGCGCTGGCCAGCCGATACAGCCCGGGCAGGGTCTTGCCCACGGGCACAAAGCCGGTGAAGTGCGTGCGCCGGGCAATGCCCAGGCGCGCGCTCAGCCGCTCCAGGGCGGCGCGCTG
This sequence comes from uncultured Anaerolineales bacterium, assembly GCA_964449185.1. Taxonomy (GTDB): domain Bacteria; phylum Chloroflexota; class Anaerolineae; order Anaerolineales; family UBA6663; genus CAYUYN01. The sequence continues at coordinate 1,533 of CAYUYN010000551.1, forward strand.
GCGGCCATCACCGGCCAGCACCAGCTGCGCGCGGCCCGCCCGCAATAGCTCGGCGGCGGCCCGCACGACCACTTCGGCGCGCTTCTCTACGTCCAGGCGGCCCACGTAAAGGATGATGGGCAAGTGCGGGTCGAGATCATACTGGCGGCGCAGAGCCGCGCCCTCACCGGCGGTAGCTGGGTGGGGGGTAAAGCGCTCCAGGTCCACGCCGTTGCCGATCACATGGGCCTCCAGGCCGGTGGTGTTGGCAATGAGCTCACCCATCACCTGGCTGGGCACGACCACGCCCTGGCAGAATTGGGCCAGCCAGCGGCCATAGCTCCAAGCCATGGCCCCGACCGCCCAGCGCAGACCCGGCACCGCCGGCGCATAGGCGGCGGCCAAGCCCGGCATGGCGTGCAGGGTCAGCACCACCGGGGTGCGCAGCTCCCGGGCGATGCGCACGCCGGCCAGGCCTAACTGGAGCGGGTCGTGCAGGTGGATGACATCGGGCTGGAAGGCGCGCAGTTCCTGGGCCACCGCGGTGCCCGGCCACAGCACAAAGCGTTGGCCCACGCGCGCCGGGTTGCGGTAGGCGCGCAGCCGCACCACGCGCACGCCCGCCTCGAGCTGCTGATAGCCGTGTCCCCGGTCGCTGGCGGCCAGCACCATCACGCTGTGGCCGCGGCGCGCCATGCCCTGGGCCAGGCGCTGCGCCACCAGGGCCGCGCCGCTCACCATGGGCGGGTACGGTTGGCAGAGATGAACGATCCTCACACGGCGTCTCCGGTGTGTGCCGTCTGGCGCTCGCTCGCCGGTCGGGCGCCCATGGTGGTTGACAGGTAGTGCCTCACAGGCACTCTTTGCGCCTGGCTGACCCGTCGCGGGCCAGCAGCATGTCATAAGTCTCGCCCGGCTGTTCCTTCTAGCATACCACTTCCGT
>CAYUYN010000552.1:0-2452 GCA_964449185.1 uncultured Anaerolineales bacterium
GCGGCCGTCCGCGCGGGCGCGACCCCGGCCGGCTCGGCGGCTTCCGCCACGGGCAAGGGCCCAGTGCACTCCACCACGGCCAGCTCCAGCGGGAGCTGGGGCTGCCAGCCGCCTTTGATGTCGTTGGCGGCAGCGTTGAAGGCTCGCATGGCGCGCAGCAGGGCCGGCACCGGCAGGCGCTCGGCCTGGCGGGCCATGGCGGCGCGCGCCTCGGGCGTGGCCTCCACCAGCGCGGCATTGCCCAGCCGCACCAGCATCAAGTTGCGCAGATGGTCCACCACCTGGCGCGACATCTGGCGCGGGTCGGCCCCGGCATCGATGGCACCATTCACCACGTTCAGCCCGGCCGTCAGTTCGCCGGCCGCCAGGGCCTCCACCAACTGCTGCACCGACTGGCTGGCGCTGGCCCCCAGCAGTTCCTGCGTCAGGGCCAGGGTCACCGACGTGCCCGCGCCCACCAACTGGTCGAGCAGGCTGATGGCATCGCGCAGCGAGCCGGTGGCCTGGCGCGCCACCAGTTCCAGGGCGGGCAGCTCGTAGGCAATGCCCTCCTGGTCGCACATCTCGCGCAGCCTCTTGACCGTCTCGACGACCGGGATGCGGCGGAACTCAAACCGCTGGCAGCGCGAGCTGACCGTGGGCGGGATCTTATGATTTTCGGTGGTGGCCAGGATAAAAACGGCGTGCGGGGGCGGCTCTTCCAGGGTCTTGAGCAGGGCGTTGAAAGCCCCAGCCGAGAGCATGTGGACTTCGTCGATGATGTAGACTTTGTAGCGCCCTTCCCCGGGCGCGAAGTTGATCTTCTCGCGCAGGTCGCGGATGTTATCCACGCCGTTGTTGGAGGCGCCGTCGATCTCGATCAGGTCCAGAAAGCGGTTCTCGGCCACCGCCACGCAGTGGGCACAGGTGTTGTCCGGCCGCTGGCCGGGGTCGGGGTGGAGGCAGTTGAGGGCCTTGGCCACCAGGCGCGCGCTGGTGGTTTTGCCGCAGCCGCGCGGCCCCGAGAACAAGTAAGCGTGGGCAATGCGCTCGGTCCGCAGCGCGTTGCGCAGCGTGTGTACTATGTGGTCCTGGCCGACCACTTCTTCCCACAATTGGGGGCGCCATTTACGATAGAGAGCCTGAGCGGGCATAAGCACCTGTCACCGTTGATTTGCATAACGAGTGTAGCAGACGCCTAGGCGAAGTGCAAGACCAGCGCCTGACTCATCATCTTTTCATATCGGGTTAAGCACGGCTATGCTATAATAAAGTCGGTATTGGCGCCGGCTCAACGGTCGGCACAGAAAGGCGGAAGTTTTACCATGCGCTTGCCAGCTGGCTCGGAACTGCTCATCATCCTGGGGATTGTGATCGTGATCTTTGGCGTTGGCCGCCTGGGACGCCTGGGCGGCGAGCTTGGCTCGGCCATCCGCAACTTCCGCGACGGCCTGGGCAGCGGTCTGAAGGACAAGGACAAGGATCCCAACGCCCCCAGTGAGACCCCCGGCGAAAAGCCCGGAGAGACCAAGGTCATCTAGGATGGAAATGAAAACCGCCTCCAGGGGCGGTTTTTGATTTAAGCGGCCGGGTCGGCGGCGCCGCCATCCACCAGCCGCTTCAACTCTTCCTCCACGTTCAGCCTGATGCGCTGAAAGCGCGTGCTGGGCACCTTGAGGTTGAGCGTGAAGATGATCTTGTTGATCTCGGCGAGCTGGCGGCGAAAGCGCTCCTGGGCCAGCGCCCACTCGTAGGCCACCCGCTCGCGCTGCTCGATGGCGGGACCGTCTTGCCGCGCGGCCAGCGCCGCCAACTGTCCCGCCCGCCAGTCGCGCGCGCGCACCAGCGCCCGGCGCGCCTCGGCCAAATCCTCGCGCAACGTGACGTCTTCTTCCAGCCAGTCCGGCCGAAAGCCCTGGTTCTTGAGCATCTGGTTGGCCAGGGCCGCGGCGGGGTCCTCGAAGGGGTTCTCATCCAGCCGCAGGAGCTGGCCCTTCCCGCGCAGGTTGTCGAACTTGCCTTCTTCCTGCGCTTTGCGGATTAGCTTTTCAATCACCCGATCAAAATCCATAAGCGACCTCCCACCGGTCTGATAAGAGAAATTTATCACAAAGTGTGGGGCGTGTCTATAGGCATTAAGGGATTGAAAACCGCGCGGCCAATTTCCCGCCCGCGTCGCTCAGCAGCACTTCCACGCCGGCGGCCCACACGGGCTCGGCCTGGCCCCAGTAGAGGTCGGTGACGCTATCGGTGCCGGCGGCGGTGTGGATGGTGACCGCCCCGCCTTCAAACAGCATCAGCGAGGGGAAGATGTAGGAGTGGCCGGTCTCGTCGCGCAGGCTCCAGCCGGCCAAGTCCACCGGCCCGCCGTCGTTGACAATGACCAGGGTCTCTTCGGCCAGCACGCCGGCCGAGCGCACCTCGCGGATGGTCAGCCGCGGCAGCGCGGCGCTGGGGTCGCGGGTGGCGGTGG
>CAYUYN010000553.1:0-2436 GCA_964449185.1 uncultured Anaerolineales bacterium
GCTGCTGCAGGGGTAAGGCCGTTTTCGGCCCGGCGCCGCGCACCCGGCAGCCAGCTTAGAGAGGACACAAGCGATGCAGACAGAGTTGACCGCGGCGCCGATCCCACGCGATGCCACCCAGCCCCGGCGCACCGCCGGCCCGGCCGCCGTGCGCACCGAGGGCCTATGCAAGCGCTTTGGCAGCGAAACGGCGGTGGATGGCCTGACGTTTGAGGTACCGCAGGGTTCGATCTTTGGGCTCGTCGGCCCCAGCGGCAGCGGGAAGACCACCGCCGTCCGGCTGATGACCGGCATCTACGAGCCTTCCCAAGGCCAGGTATTCGTGCTGGGCAAAGCGCCTCGGGATTTCAACTCCACCGTGCGCCGCAAACTGGGCTACATGCCCCAGCAGTTCGTGCTCTATCCCGACCTGAGTGTCTGGGAAAACATGAACTTCGCGGCGGCGCTCTATGGCATGGGTTGGTCGCGCGGCGCGCGCCTCAAGCAACTGCTGCAGTTTGTCGAGCTCTACGAGCACCGCGGCAAGCTGGCCCGCAACATCTCCGGCGGCATGCAGCGGCGCCTCTCCCTGGCCGCCACCCTGGCGCACGATCCCGAACTGGTCTTTCTGGACGAGCCCACCGCCGGCATCGACCCCATCCTGCGCGCCAAGTTTTGGGAGTACTTCAAAGAGCTGCGCGGGCGCGGCCGCACCCTGGTGGTCACCACCCAGTACGTGGGCGAGGCCGCCAACTGCGACCTGGTGGGCGTGATGGCCGAGGGGCGCCTGCTGATGGTGGAGACGCCGGCCGGCCTGCGCGTCCGCGCCTATGGCGGTGAAGTGGTTGACTTTGAAGCCGCCCGCCCACTGGACTACCGCACTGTCACCCAGCTCCGCGAGCTGGCATGCGTCACCGGCCGCATCGAGCCCCTGGGTGAAGCCGGTCTCCGCCTGGTGGTCAACGACGCCGGCACGGCCGTGCCCCTGCTGGTGGAATGGGCGCGCACCAACGCACTCGAGGTGCGCTCCATCCAAAAATACGAGGCGCCGCTCGACGACGTCTTCGTCGAGATCGTCAAGAAAGAACGGGCCAGCCATTAATATCATGCGCTCCCCTATCCGGACGTCGGCCTTCCTGGGCAAAGAGATCTATGAGGTCCTGCGCCAGCCGCGCCTGATCTTGACCCTGGCGCTGGGGCCGTTCCTGATCCTGCTGCTGTTTGGGATTGGCTTCCGCAACGTAGCCCGCCCCTTCCGCACCATGTTCGTTTCCACGGAATCGGACCAACTGGGACAGCAGATCGAGGAATACGCCACCACCCTCGGGCCGCAGCTCATTTTCGAGGGCATTACCAACAGCGAAGAGTCGGCCCGGCAGCGCCTGCGCCGGGGCGAGATCGACCTGGTAATCGTGGTGCCCGCCGACGCCGAGCGGCTCATCCGGAACAACGAGCAAGCGGTGTTCCGACTGCTGCACAACGAGATCGACCCGCTCCAGGCCAGCTACGTGGACTACTTTGGCCAGATCTATGTGGGCGAGGTCAACCGGCGTATCCTGCAGACCATCACCGCCAGCGGGCAGACCGAGACGTCCGCCATCCAGGACGATGTGGCCGCCGCCCACCGCAGCGCCACGGCCGTGCGTGAAGCCCTGGAGCGCGGCGATGCCGCCGGCGCCCGCGACAGCCAGCGCGAGCTGGACAGCAACGTCAGCGCGCTCGACCTGGGCCTGGGCGCCAGCCTGGGCGTGCTCCAGGGCGTGGAGCAGACCCTGGGCAAGTCGCCCGACGACAGCAGCAGCAGCGCCATTGCCTCGCAGTTGGCCGACATCCGCACCAACAGCGGCGAACTGAACAATATCCAGGACGGCCAGAGCGACTACAGCGCCGAAGCGCAGCGCGCGGCCGAGGTTGAGGCCGACCTGGCCGAGCTCGACACCATGTTGGCCGAATTCCAGAATATCGAGCCGCGGGTGCTGGTGAGCCCCTTCCGCAGCGAGGCGCAGGGGGTGGGCCCCGTGGCCGTGGACATCACCGCGTTCTTCGCGCCGGGCGTGCTGGCCCTGCTGCTCCAGCACCTGGCCGTGACGTTTGGCGCGCTTTCGATCGTGCGCGAGCGCCAGACCAACACGGTCGAGCTGTTCCGCGTCTCGCCCATCTCGCCCGGGGAAGTGCTGGTGGGCAAGTATCTCAGCTATATGCTCTTTGGCGGCGTGCTGGCCACTGTGCTGACCTTGCTGCTGATCTTTGTGACGCGCGTGCCCATGCTGGGCAGTTGGCCATACTACCTGCTGGTGCTTTTCCTGCTGCTGTTCACCTCACTCGGCGTGGGCTTCGTCATCTCGCTCCTCTCGACCACCGACAGTCAGGCGGTGCAGCTCTCAATGCTGGTGCTGCTGGCCAGCGTGTTCTTTAGCGGCTTCTTCATGGCCTTGCACCTGCTCTTGCCGGCCGTGC
>CAYUYN010000554.1:0-2434 GCA_964449185.1 uncultured Anaerolineales bacterium
GCTTCAATGGGGCCACGCTTTTTCAAGCGTGGAAGTATCGGGTGCGTATTTCCGCTTATTTTACACTACCAGGAGCGCCTGGGGCGAGAGGCGCCTGCTCGCTGTGGCCTGCATCGGTCGAGCTTGGGCAGGAAGCTGGGCGCCGGTCGCCTTCTTCATCTAATGCCAACTTGCGAGCGGCGAAGCGGCCCGCTCTGGCCACCTGGCCGCTCGCTTCAAGTACACCGGTACTTATACAGTTGTTAAGGTGCAGTCCGTACGGTCAAACAATCAGCGGGCCAGGGTCCCTGGGCTGGTACGCCAGGCCGATGGCCGTCACGGTCACCTCACGCTGCCCTCCGGCCGGCCCGAGTGGAAACAACAAGACCTGATCCTCAGTGTGCTTGATAGCGCCCGCCAGTTTTTCTATCAATTCCATGCGCTCCCGGTCGGAGAGTTCGCAGCGGAAGACGGAGTATTGCAGATGGTCACCGTAGCCGCGCATCAACTTGAAGACGCGCCGCAAGCGCTTGTCATCGCGCACGTCGTAAGCGACCACGTACAACAGGCGCATGGCTAGCGGGTGGTGAAAGCCGGGTACTCTGGCAGTTCGCCGCTGAGAGTCCGGCCCAGCAGACGGAGCTGGACTTCCAGCACTCGGCGATAGCTAAGGCGATACCCGAACAGCGGATGGGTGATGAGCGTGTCGAGCCTTTGTTCGTAGGCGCGCAGCAATTTCTTGCGGCCCAGCGGTGTGAGCGCGCAGGCCGGGCCACGCTGGATAAAATCGTCGAGAGTGAGCATGCCCGTGTTGATCACGTTCAACACCACCGAGTCGGCCAGCAGGGGCCGGAACTCTTCCATCACATCCAGCGCCAGCGAAGGCCGGCCATAGCGCGGCTGGTGGAAGAAGCCCAGGAACGGGTCGAACCCCACTAACAGGGCGGTGACGGCCAGTTCCTTCGCCAGCAGCGCATAGGTGTACGACAGGAGCGCGTTCAGCGGGTCGCGTGGGGGGCGGCGGTTGCGGCCGTTGAAGTCAAAGCGCCAGCCGGTCTCGTCGTTCCCGGCGTGGCGCTTGAGCATGCCGTTGAACGTCGAGAAATACTGTTTGGCGGCCAGCGCTTCGACGCCAAAGAGTGAACCGGCCTTGTCCACCCGGGCGGCTTCGCGGGCCAAGCGTTGCAGCGAGTCCACGATCTCGGCCGGTGGCGCGGGGTGATTGCGCATGAGCAGGGTGCGGCAGTTGCGAATTTTGGCGGCGATGAATGCGGCGGCCAACGCCAGACTGCGCGCCGGGCTTTCGGCGGCCCGGAATTGCGCCAGCCGCAGTTCCACGTTTTTGTGGCTCATGCCGTGCGCCAGGCCGTGAAACCAGCCGCCGGTGGTGAAGAAGGCCACCGGGATGTCGCGCTCGATCAATTCGCACAGGGCCTGGGTGGTGATTTGCACGCTGCCCATGAGCGCCAGATGCGACGTCTCGAACAGGCGGCTCTCGCCCAGCTTGCGATCTTTCAGCCAGACCTCCAGCACCTGGCCGCTCTTGTTGACGCGCGCGCCCTGCTCCTGCACGTAGACGGGCAGGGCATCGTCGCGGGCGGGCATCAGGCGGCGCACGCGGTCTTCGTCTTCGCCCACGCTCTCCCCGGCGGCCAGCAGGCGGGTTTCATCAGGCAGGCAGATGGGGGCCAGCGAACAGCGCGGGCATTGGGGACTATCCACCAGCGGCGGCGGAATTTGCCCGCTGGCCGCCATCGCCCGCAGGCCCTGCACCAACTCACGGGTACGCGCGATCAGCGCTGCATCGAACTCCACCGGCACGCGCGTTTTCGATTGGAGGTAGTAGATCACCCCGCGCTGGCAGCGGTAGCCATTGGCGCGCAGCACCAAACCCTGAGCGCACAACTGCACCCGGTCGGCCTCCCAGGCGCCAGCGGGCAGATCGGGCGCCGCTCCATGCTTGTAGTCCACCGGCGTCACGTCCAGGCCCTGGCCCTCAATCAAATCCATGCGCGCCGTGAGCTGCTCCTGCGGCGCGGAGAGCCACACCGAGCGGGCATGGATTCGCAAGGCGGCGGCCTCGGCTTCGTCGGGCGTGGGCAGTTTGCCGCCATCGGCGTCCACCACGCGATGCTGGTAGCGGCCCTCGACCGTGTCGGCGCTGTCTTCAAAGTTGCCCTGCACCCATTCGAGGTAAGCCAGGCGCGGGCAATAGACGAACTCGTTGACCATGCGGGCGGGCACGGCGTCGGGGAGGGTGGAGGTGAGGTCAGACATGGTTTGAGAGCTCTGTCACGTCGATGCGGGCACGAACAAACCGAGGCCAATATGACGCCCCACGCCAATAGCCAAGGGACCAGGCACTGGCTCATAGAACTGGAGATGAATATGCCATGCTGGCAGACCTCGCAGGTAGTCAGGCCGGAAGTACAAACGGGGATGTTGCGATCCTGGC
>CAYUYN010000555.1:0-2433 GCA_964449185.1 uncultured Anaerolineales bacterium
CATCTCCCGTTGGTGGCCCGGGCGCGCGTATATAGCGCTGCCTCATTCTGTTACCGCCGCACCCACTCGTAAACGGTGTGGTCGGCCCACCGGGGCCAGGGCAGACGGCGGTCGAGGCCGGCAAAAACGCGCCAGGGGAACCAGCGGCGGCACGTAAGCGGTTCTAAATAGGAAGGGGGCAGCAGCAAGCCGAGGGGCCAGACACGCTCCAGCCGGAAGCCGGCGGCGAAAGCGCGGCGCAGATGGGCGGTAGACGGATAGTGGACGGTCATGGACGCGCCGCCGACGTGGGCCACCGCCCCAGCCCGCCGCAGACGCCGGAAGGCCGTGCGCGGCCGGCCGCGCAGCAGGTGCCAGGTAATCTCCCAGGCGCACCAGCGGCCCATGATCACGAAGACCAGCCGCCCACCCGGCCGAACCCGCGGCGCCAGCCAGGCCGCCAGGGGACCGTATTCGGCCAGGGCATTGAGCGCGCCAAAATTGGAGAAGACACCGGCATAGGGGGCGGCGGGCAGCCCGTCCGGCGGGGGCGCGAGCGTGTTGAGGTCCAGCACGGCCGTGGTCACTGGCAGGCCGGCCGTTTTGGCGGCGGCCAGGCGCAGCATGGCGGGCGATTGGTCGGTGGCCAGCACGGGCACGCCGCGTTGGGCCAGGTGGCGGGCATCTTCGCCGGTGCCGCAGCCCAATTCGAGCACCGGCTCACCGGCGGCAAAGACGGCGTCCAGCCGCGCCCACACCCGGCCGCGCAGCTCGCGCGCCAGGCGCGTGTGGGTGAAGCCGTCGTCGTAGGCGGCAGCCGCGGCGTCAAACGGGGCGGTCAAGGGGCAGCAGGTTCTTCGCGTTCGCCCTGGGTCAGCAGCATGCCGGCGCGGCCCACCACGGTGTTGGCCAGGGACTTGGCCAGGCCCAGCGGGCGGCGGGTGCCGTGCCACTCGCGATGCAGCGCCACCGCGTTGACCATCCAGCGCGTGGCAAAGGAATAGAAGCGCCGCGAGTTGCGGCCGCTCACCAAGAGGTCGCGGTCGCTGACCTGGTCCCAGCCGGCCGGGGCCACGACCCGGTCGTGCACCTGGTTGTAATAGGCGGTGCCCTTGATGGGATAGGCCACGGTGGTGAGGAAGAGGTCGGGGTTGGCTTCCTTGAGGTGGGCGGTGGTGGCTTCGAGGTCTTCCATCTGCTCGCCCTCGTAGCCAAGCATGATGAACATGCCCACCTGGATGCCCTGGCGCTTGAGCAGCTTGGTCTTGGCGCGCACGTCGTCGGCCTGGGTGCCGCGCTTCATGGCGTCCAGCACGCGCTGGCTGCCGGACTCCGAGCCGATCCACAGCCGGTAGCACCCCATCTCCTTGAGCGCGGCGATGACGTTGTCGTCCAGGCAGTCGGGGCGCGAGATGCACTCAAACGGCGCCTTGAGATTGCGCTCCTTGAGCACGCGGGCATATTCCAGGAACCAGCGCTTGTGGATGGTGAGCACGTCGTCGGCGTACCAGACCTGGTCGGGCTTGTAGCGCGCCAGCAGCATTTCCAGCTCGTCGGCCACATTGGTGGGCGAGCGGCGGCGGTGGGTGTGGCCATAGACGGCGTGGCTGCACCACTGACAATGGAAGGGACAGCCGCGCGCGCAGATGAGCGAGACCGAGCCCAGGCCGTGGTTTTCGCGCCAGACGCGCACGTAGCGGTCGAGGTCGATGGCGTCGCGGTCGGGGAAGGGCAGGCTGTCGAGCTGGGCGATGTACGGCCGCGGGGCGGTGGTGACCACGGCGCCGTCGTCGCCCAGGAAAGCGATGCCAGGCACCTGGTCCAGCCCTTGGAAGCGCCGCGCCAGCAAATCGGCCAGGGTCACCTCCCCCTCCCCCACCACGATGACGTCCGCGCCGCGAGCCAGGTACTCGGCGGCGTAGGAGGCCGGCTCTGGCCCGCCCAGCACCACGCGCGCGCCCACCGCGCGGCAGGCGGCGATCATCTTGAGCACGTTGAACTTGGTCATCAAGTTCGTGTACAGCCCGACGACCGGCGGCCGCTCGGCGCGCAGGTGGGCCTCAAAATCCGCCAGGCCGTGGAAGGTGGCGTCGAACACCCCCACCGCGTAGCCCTGCGCCTTGAGATAGCTCGACAGGTACAGCAAGCCCAGGGTCGGGTAGGGCTTCATGACCTTTTGCTCGTGAGCGTCTTCGGCCAGGAAGTAGCCGTGGGCGAGGAGGATGTCCATGGAGGTGTTATAGCATAAACGAGTGGATAGTGGTTAGTGGTCAGTGGGGAGAAGTCGGAGGTCAGAAGTTAGAGGTCGGAAAGAGACACCCGCGTTATGTAGGAGCGCCTTCCAGGCGCGATCCCGCTGTCCATTCCATACGCCCGGCCTAAGTGGTTTGCATGTCTGACGTGGTTATCGCGGGTGCAACCCGCTCCCACGGGTGTCAGACGTACTTCTTCAAA
>CAYUYN010000556.1:0-2429 GCA_964449185.1 uncultured Anaerolineales bacterium
AGCGCCTGGCGCGCGCGGGCGCCGACGTTGCGCTGCTGTCGCTGACGCGTGAGCGGGTGCGACTGCAGCCCAACGAGATGAAGTACTTTCCACCGGCTAGCGAGCTGACAGCGGCGCAGCAGGCGGTGGAGCGGCACGGGGTGCGCTGCCTGGCGCTGGATGGCGACGTGAGCGCGGAGGCCGAGGTCCAGCAGGCGGTGGAGCAGATGGTGCAGGCCTTTGGGCGCCTGGACATCCTGGTGAATTGCGCTGCCACGAGCTGCGTGCACCCGGTGCTGGACCACAACCCGGCCACTTGGCGGCGGGTAATCGAGGTCAACCTGTTTGGCGCCTTTCTGTGCGTGCGCGCGGCCCTGCCGCACCTGCTGAAGAACGGCTGGGGCCGGATCATCAACATTGGTTCCACGGCGGCCGCGCAGGGTTACGTGGAATACAGTGCCTATTGTGCTGCCAAGCACGGCCTACTGGGGTTCACTCGCAGCCTAGCGGCGGAGCTGGCCGGCACTGCCATCACGGCCAATCTGGTCAGCCCGGCTACGGTGGAAACGCCGTCGAGCCCGATCTTCGTGCAGCACTTCGCGCAGAAAGAAGGCAAGGCTTATGCGGACAAGTGGACCGAGACTGTGAACGCCTATCCGCAGCACCGGCTGATCACGCCGGAGGAGGTGGCCGAGCTGGTGTTTTACCTGACGCGCGACGAGGCGCGGGCCATTACTGGCGAGGATTTGCGCATCACCATGGGCTCGCAGTGGTAAGCGCGGGGAGCACAGCATGAAAATCACGGAGGTGCGGATCACCCCGGTGTCGGTGCCGGTAGAGGCCCCCATCCGCTACTCCACTGGCACTGACACCGCCATCCACCGCCTGGTGATCGAGATTGAAACCGACGCGGGCCTAAGCGGTCTTGGCGAGTGCGTGGCCGGAGCGGCGCTGGAGGCCAAACTGCGCGAGGCCATTCCACAACTGCTGGGTGCCGACCCATTTGACACCGAGCGGCTGCGCTGGCAGATCGGTTCGCCGGCCGAGGTAAAGCTGTTCGGAGTGGCCAACCACGTTTACGCCGCTATCGAAATTGCCTGCCTCGACTTGCAGGGCCAGGCCATTGGCCGCCCAGTGTATGCGCTGTTGGGCGGGCGAGTGCGCGAGCACATCCCGATGGTCGCTTATCTTTTCTACCGATATGCCAATGCCGAGGGCCAGGGCGCGGTGCACGACCCGGCCAGCATGGTGGCCTACGCGCGGCAGATGGTGGAGCGGTATGGGGTAGGCACGCTCAAGTTCAAGGGCGGGGTGCTGCCGCCCGCGGAAGAGGTGGAGGCGGTGCTGGCGCTGCGGGCGGCCTTCCCGGGGCTACACCTGCGAGTGGACCCGAACGCGGCTTGGTCGCTGAGCACGGCACTGCGCGTTGCGCGCCGGCTGCGCGAGGCCGACTTGGAGTATTGGGAAGACCCGGTGTGGGGCCTGCGCGGCATGGCGCGCATCAATGCAATGTGTCCGGAGCTACCGCTGGCCTCGAACATGGCCATGGTGACCCCGGAGGACCTGGGCCCGACAGTGATGCTGAACGCCCTGGACGTGGTACTGATTGACCCACACTTCTTCGGCGGCCTGCGCCAGGCGCGGGCCATGGGCGCCACGCTGGAGTGGCTGAACATGGACTGCGGCATGCATAGCCAGGGCGAGTTGGGCATTTCGCTGGCGGCCGAGCTGCACCTGGCGGCAGCGCTACCGGCCCTGACCCACGCCATGGACACCCACTATCACCACCTGGTGGACGACATTCTGGAAGGGGGCAAGCTGCCCTACACCCAGGGAGGCATGGCTGTGCCCACCGGGCCGGGCCTGGGCATCCGCCTGGACCGGGACAAGCTGGCACATTATCACGCGCTGGCTCGCCAGGCGCAGACGGGCGCGCAGACCTCCGTGTTTGGCGACCCGTATGCGGCCGGCCGGGTGCCGGTGCTGCCGCGCTGGTAGGGGGCGGCCAGGCCGGATAGGAAAAGCAGGAGACACGAGCATGACAGGGATGTTTGCGAGCATTGAACAGTTTCGCAGCAAGCTGCGCGCCGGCCACGTGTGCCTGGGCGCGGAGATCACATTTACGGATCCGCTGGTGACCGACGCCCTGGGGGCGTCAGTCGAGTTCCTGTGGATTGACCTGGAGCACAGCATGATGAGCCCGGAGGCCTTGCAGGGCCACCTGCTGGCCGCTCGGGTGCACCAGGTGCCGGCGCTGGTGCGGGTGACGGCCGCGTCCACGCCGTTCATCAAGCCGGTGCTCGACGCCGGGGCCGATGGGGTCATCATCCCGCAAATCCGCACGGCGGCCGAAGTGCGCCAGGTGGTAGAAGACTGCCGCTATCCGCCGCTGGGCCGGCGCGGCTTTGGGCCGCGTCCGCTGGCCGAATATGGCCGCGCGCCGCTGGACC
>CAYUYN010000557.1:0-2428 GCA_964449185.1 uncultured Anaerolineales bacterium
CAGGCCAACGACACGGCGGCGGCCAGCAGGCAGGGCGCCAGCACCAGCCAGAGCAAGACGCGGTGCTGTTTCAGCCGGACCGCCTTGATGAGGGCGAACACGGTCACGGCGTAGACCACTAAGGCCGCGATGCCGGTCAGGCGCTCCGGCACCGTCACCCCCCACATCAGCGTGTAGAGCGGGTAGAGCGCCTGGCCGACTGACAGCGGCGGTATCCAGTAGCCGGCTGACAGGGTGTGCATCTGCGTGATGAGGGTGAGCGCCCACGGCCCCCACAGGACGAACGGCACGGCCAGCGCCAGCAGCAACCGCGGTATTTGCGCGGCGTCTCTGGGCGAGGTCCAGGGCAGCGCGGGGTCACGCGCCACGACCACCGGCCGCACCAGCTCGCGGGCCACCGCCACCAGGCCGATGACGGCGCTGTAGATCACGCCGTAGTTGTGGGTGTAGAGGGCGATGGTCAGGCAGGCGGCGAGCAAATACCAGTCCCGATCCCACACGGCCAGCAGCGCGCCCAGGACGGCGAGCTGCAGCAGGGGATACATGCGCGCGTCCTGGGAGTAGTGGATTTGGAAGGGGGAGAGGGCGAACAGCGCCAGGCCGGCCACGGTGGCCGCCTGGCCGAGGCCCAGCCGCCGGGCGAGCTGGACCAGCAGCGGCAGGGCCAGCGAACCCAGGATGGCCGAGGGCAGCCGCAGCGTGATCGGGTTGACGTCGCGGGCCAGGCGCACGAAGAGCCAGGTCACCAGGTAGCTCAGCGGGGGATGCACGTCGCCGGCGTTGGCCCGGATGAGACTAGGCAGCGTGCCCCCAGCCACGAGCGCCGTAAAGGTTTCGTCATAGGTCAGGTAGTGTGCGCCCAGTCCCCAGAAGCGCAGGGCCACGCCGGCGGCGATGAGGCCGGCCAGCGCCAGGGGATACCAGCGCAGCTCCACCCGGCGGGCGGTGAGGGGAAGAGTGAGTTGCATGGTCATCTACTTCGCTTCAAACGTCGCCAGCGGCACCAGGCCGCGCGCTGAGCGGTGCTCATTCACTTCCCTGGTCAGCTGCGCGTTTTCACAGACCAACGCCACCATCACCAGCCGAAGGTCCCGCGTGCTCTTGTTCGCGGCGACGAGCCGCACGGCCAGCAGGCGGGCTTTCATCTGGTCGCCGGCGGTCAGCTCGGGCCGCTGATATTCGGCGGGTGCCATAACGACCGCGGTGGCGGGCTCTGGTTTGGCTGCCCGGCCGTTGGCGCTCACCGCTTCGTCGTCGGCTTCCAACCGCGCCTGGTCATCGGCCGCGCGCTGCATGGCTTCACCCAGGCCCTTCACGATCATGCGGCCGGTAACGCGCGCATCCAGCACCGTGTATTGGTCGGGCCACGTCGGCGCTCCGTCTTCTGCCAGGGTCCAGGTCCACTCGATGGGGCGGCCCACTTCACACGCCAGGGCGCTTTGCCGGCCGTCGGTGCGCGGGATGGGAATGACCACCACGCAGCGCTCAAACGTCCCGTTGGTCTCTCCCCACTTCGCCTCCGCGCGCATGGCCTTCCAGGTGTGCAGGGCCGGCCACACCCCCAGCAGGTTCGTCAACAGCACTTTGAAATTCATCGCGTAGCCCCCAGCGCCAATTTGCTAACCCGTTCGGCGAGCGCGGCTTGGTCGGCGGTGGGTAGGGCCATGATCTTGTCGAGCAGGGCTTCAAGCTCGGGGCTGGCCAGCACGTAGGGCGTCTGCGATGGAGGAATATCCGCCAGCTCCTCCGGCGAGAGCTTCAACACGCCGGCCAGCACCAGGTCCGCGCGCAGGTGGACGATGCGCTCATCCAATGCGCCCAGCGCGTCGAGCAGCTCGTACTCGGTGACTTCATCGGCATCGGCCACCGGCTCGTGCCAGTAGAAGGCGCCGGCAATCAGGAACGCGATCACCACCAGCATGGGCAGGGCAAAGGCTGTGCCGGCCAGCAGGCCGGGCAGGTCGCAGCGGCCAGAGTTGAGGCAGACCGCCGCCAGGCTGCGCCCGATGGGATCGGCCAGGCCGTACTCCGAAAAGCCGGGGCTTTTGAAAATCCATTGGACGACCAGGGCGAGCGGGGTCAGCACACCGGCCCCGATGACCAGCCGCATGATAATGATCGCGGTGGCCGTCGCCATCTGATCCCACCCCGCAGACAATGCATCCGAAACGGGGTTAGGTGTTTCCACCTGATCCTCCAAACGCTTGCGCCAAAACGGCGTGGGCCGGCCCACCAGCCGGCGTAGAGCGCGCTTCCACTTCGATTCCTTAGTTGGTGCAGTTGCAGTCATCGTCATTGTCCTTTCGTCTCGACAGGGCCGGCCGTCCGCCGGCGCAGATAAACCCACAGGGCGCGGCCGCCCACGGCGCCGGCGCCCAGCACCACCGCCATCACCACGAGCAGCAGCGTGCTCACCTGGCCGCGCAGC
>CAYUYN010000558.1:0-2405 GCA_964449185.1 uncultured Anaerolineales bacterium
GGCCGGCCCGGCCTCGGCCGCCACCCGCGCCAGCACCGCCGCGGCCTGCGCCTGGAACTCGGCCCGCCGGCCCTGAGCCTCTTCTAAGAAGGGCTGCTCTTGAAGGTAGACAATCACCGCCACCGGCTCGACCGCCGCCTGCGCTTGGGCCCGCCCACTGCCTAAAGGCAGCAGGAGGCCCAGCGCGCAGAGCAGGGTGAGGCTGGCGCGCCCAAGGGGAGAACGTGGATGGGTCAGCGCTGGCTTATGGATGGAGCGGAGGATACACCCGGAGCAGGACGAGGGGAAGAGGCACGGCGGCCGAGTTGCGCTCACTCGCCAGCGGGCTACAATACCGCGCATGATTGATTGGGATAAGGTGTATCACCAGGTGATCAACGATAACTGGACCGTGCTGGCCGCGTTTGCCTGGAAGCACTATCTCGAGGTCGGGCGCGGCGCGGTGCTGGTGCAGGTGGATCAACTGGTGGAGGCGGCCCAGGCCCTCAACGGCGGCAGCGAGCTGGAGGTGCGGGTCTCCTACCTGCCCGATGGCGACCTGGCGCGCCTGACCGTCGACACGTCCGAGTTCCTGACCCACTACGACCCCGCCACCGAAGTCGTGATCCTCTTCACCGGCCTCGACCAGGGCGGCAACCTGGCCTACCGCTGCAAAACCGGCCAAGGCCCCGTGCCGCCCGACGCCCTGCGCCTCTTTGGCAACCAGGTTGATAAGGTGGCCTGGCGACTGCAATGAAGTTCCGTGTGGGAGAGTGGGGGTATGGGGGTGTGGGAGTGATCCCCCACACTCCCATACCCCCATACATTCTCACTGCGACCCGAAGGCAAAAACCCCCCATGGACCACATCGCCGCCCGGCTGAATGAGTTGTCGGAAGTGCAGGCCGCCGCCGAGGTCACGCGGCTGGACCTGGAAGCCAAGCGCGCCGAGATCCTCAAGAGCGTGCAGGCCGAGCTGGACGGGCTGGAGGAGGAGTACGCGCCGCTGCTGGCCGCCGCCGAGGCGCGCGCGGAGGCGCTCAGGGAAGAGATCAAGAGCGAGGTGCTCGAGTACGGCGGCAGCGTCCGCGGCGGGCACCTGCAGGCCGTGTACAGCCGTGGCCGCACCACCTGGGACACGCACGCCCTCGCAACTTATGCCGAACAGCACCCTGAGATCAACGATTTTCGGCGCGAAGGCAGCCCCAGCGTCAGCCTGCGCACCGTGAGGGGCTAAGCCCGGATGTCCATGGCAGTCGAGACGATTGAATACGGCGGCTGGCCCAACTGCCGCCGGGTGTCCAACGGGGTGGTGGAGGTCGTCGCCACGACGGATGTTGGCCCGCGCCTGGTGCGCTTTGGGTTCGTGGGCGGCCCCAACGAGTTCCGCGAATTTCCCGAAATGCACGGCCTCACCGGCGGCGATGTGTGGCGCATGTACGGCGGTCATCGCTTCTGGCACGCGCCCGAAGACCCGGCCCGCACCTACCTGCCCGACAACGGGCCGGTGCACGCCGCAGCCCTGCCCGACGGCCTGCGCTTGGTGCAGCCGGTCGAGGCCGCCACTGGCCTGCAAAAAGAAATCGAGCTCAAGCTGTGGCCCGGCACGGCCCGGGTGCGGGTGACGCACCGCCTGCGCAACCACGGCCTGTGGGCGGTGGCGCTGGCCCCGTGGGCGCTATCGGTGATGGCCATGGGCGGCACCGCCATCATTCCGCTGCCCCCGCGCGGCCCGCACGCTGGCAACCTGCGGCCGGCCTCGCAGCTCGTGCTGTGGGCCTACACCGATATGTCCGACCCGCGCTGGACCTGGGGCCGGCAGTACCTGCTGCTGCGCCAGGACCCGCAGGCGCAGACCCCGCAGAAGATCGGTGCCTCCGTGCCCGCCGGCTGGGCCGCCTATGCCCGCGACGGCCGCCTGTTCGTCAAGCGCTTCACCTACGTCCCCGGCGCCGCCTACCCCGACCTCGGCAGCTCGGTCGAGGCCTTCACCGACCCGGCCTTTCTGGAACTGGAGACCCTCGGCCCGCTCGTCTCGCTCGCGCCCGGGGCCGCCGTGGAACACGTCGAAGACTGGCACCTCTTCGACGGCGTGCCCAGGCCGCGCAGCGAGGCCGACGTCGAGGCGCATGTGCTGCCGCGGGTGGCGGAGGCCCTCAAAGCCGGGAAATTAGGGAAATAGAGGAAATGAGGGAAATAGAAACCGGCTCCATTACGGAGGCGGTCTTGTAGCAGCCGGACAATGACGAGACGCTTCACTGCATGCGCAAGAACTGAAACCCCACAAACAGCGCCCCTAGAATAGCGCTGATAATCAGGTAGGCATACACGCAGCCGGTGGTCATGGGCGGCTGCGCTCTCCAATAAAAGAAGTAGAATACTGACAGTTTTGCGGTTGAGGGTGGAAACAAAACACCCTTGAAGGCA
>CAYUYN010000559.1:0-2393 GCA_964449185.1 uncultured Anaerolineales bacterium
CCCAGCCGCCCGGCTTCCACCATCCGGCGCTGGATCGGGTGCGGGCGATAGCGCGGGTCTTCAAAGAAGGCGTGGTAGACCGACTGGGTCACGGCGAAGTTCACATCCAGGCCGATCAGGTCCATCAGCTCGAACGGTCCCATCTTAAAGCCCAGCGAGCGGACCAGCGCATCCAGGGTGGCCGGGTCGGCGGCATTTTCGCCCAGCAGCCGCAGCGCCTCGCCGTAGAACGGCCGCGCCACCCGGTTGACGATGAAGGCCGGGGTGTCCGCGCACACCACCGGGGTCTTGCCCAGCGCGCGCGCAAAGGCCAGCCCGGCTTCCACGGTCTCCGCGGAGGTGCGGTCACCGCGCACGACTTCCACCAGCGCCATCAAGAGCGGCGGGTTGAAGAAATGCAGCCCCAGCACGCGCTCGGGCCGCTGCACCGCGCCCGCCAGCGCGCTGATGGACAGCGACGAGGTGTTGGACGCCAACAGGGCCTCGGGCGCCAGCCGCGCCTCCAGCCGCCGGAACAGCTCGCGCTTTAGCGCCAGGTCTTCCACCACCGCCTCGATCACCAACTCGGCCCCGGCACAGTCCTCCAGCCTCCCGGTTGGGTGCAGCCGCGCCAACGCCGCCGCGGCCGCCTCCGGCGCCGTCTTGCCCAGCGCCACCCCCTTCTCGAGCGACGCCCGTATCCGCGCCAGCCCGGCCTGTGCCAGCTCCGGCGTCACGTCATACAGCACCGTCTCAAAACCCCGCAGCGCACACACCTGCGCGATGCCCGCGCCCATGGTGCCGGCCCCGAGAATTGCGAGTGCATGTGGGTTACTGCTGACATTCATATACGCTTAGGTCTCTTGTATATGCGTGGGTGGGTGTGTGAGTGACACTCACACACCCACACACGCACATACCCACACACATCTTTCACAGATCGGGCAACCGCCACTCCACTTCCGGTTTTCCGGCCGCCCTCAAAGCCGCATTGATCTTGGAAAACGGGCGGCTGCCGAAGAAGCCGTTGCGGGCGGAGAGGGGCGAGGGGTGGGCCGACTCGAGGAGGGCGTGGCGGCCGGCATCGATGAGGCCGGCTTTCTTGCGCGCGTAGCCGCCCCACAGCACAAAGACCACCGGGTCTTCCTTGGCGTTGACGGCGCGGATCACCGCATCGGTGAATTTCTCCCAGCCTTTGCCCTTGTGCGAGTTCGGCTCGTGCGCGCGTACGGTCAGCACGGCGTTGAGCAGCAGCACGCCCTGCTCGGCCCACGGCGCCAGGCAGCCAGTGTTGGGCAGGCGCGCGCCGACGTCGCTCTGCATTTCCTTGAACATGTTCAGCAGCGAGGGCGGCGGGGTGACGCCCGGGCGCACCGAAAAGGCCAGGCCGTGCGCCTGGTTGTCGTTGTGGTAAGGGTCCTGGCCCAGGATGAAGACGTTGGCCTGCGCGTAGGGAGTCAGCGCCAGCGCGGTGAAGACCTCTGGCTCCGGCGGGCAGACGGTGTGCCGCGCCCGCTCCTCAGCCAGAAAGGTCTCGAGCTTTTCGTAGTAGGGCTGCTTGACCTCCTCGGCCAGGATGGGCCGCCAGCTTAGGGGGAGCGGAGGTGTCATGTGACCTTCACCCTACTCGCCTTTGAACTGCGGCGGCCGCTTTTCCAAGAAGGCCGCCACGCCCTCCGCATGGTCGGCGCTGCGCCCGGCGATTTCTTGCAGGTGGGCCTCGTAGTCCAGCGCCTCGTCCAGGGTGAGTTGATCGCTTTTGTTCATGGCCCGCTTGGTCAGCCCCAGGGCGCGCGTGGGCGCCTGCGCCAGCTTCAGCGCAATCTCACGCACCAAGCGGGGCAGGTCATCGGGCGGGAAGACGCTGTTCACCAGCCCAAACTCCAACGCGGTCTTGGCCGTCATCGGCTCGTTGGTGGCGGCCAGCTCGAAAGCGCGGTTGTAGCCGATGAGGCGCGGCAAGAAGAAGCTGGTGCCCGAGTCTGGCGCAGGCCAATGCCGCTGAACGCCATGCGGAACCTGGCCGTTTCGGCCATGTAGCGCAGGTCGCACGCCAGCGCCAGGCCCAGCCCCGCGCCCGCCGCCGCGCCGTTGATCTGCGCGAGGATAGGCTTCTCGATGGCCCGCAGCTTGGAGAGGAGGGGGTTATAGGTGTGCCGCAGGTGCTCGCGGAACGACACGGCCTCGCCCCGGCTGCGCAGCGCGCCCAGGTCCTGCCCGGCGCAAAACGCCCGCCCGGTCCCGGTCAGCACCAGGCAGCGCACCGCCGCCTCGCGCTCGGCCTGCTTGAGCGCGTCCAGCACCTCCTCGGCCATCAGGTCGTTGAAGGCATTCAGCACCTCCGGCCGGTTAAGGGTCAGCGTGAGGATGGAGTCGGAGAGGTCGGTAAGAATGGTGGTATAGGCCATTGAGTC
>CAYUYN010000560.1:0-2392 GCA_964449185.1 uncultured Anaerolineales bacterium
TTGCCCCCCACGCCCGACCTGCCCACCGCCGAGGGCGTGGGCGGCGGCGCCGCCTGCAACTTTAGGCCCGAGCCGGCGTCTGGCTTCGGCTATGGCATCCAGAGCCATGTCTTCGTGGGCGACAACAACTATTGGCTGGGCGTGATCACCGACAAGCTGGGCTTCAATTGGGTGAAGATGCAGGTGCGCTGGCTGGACCTGCAGCAGAACCCGGAGGGCATTTTCTGGGACGTGCTCGATGGCGCCATGAACGAGGCCTGCCTCAAGGGCCTGCGCGTGATGCTGTCGGTCGTGGCCGCGCCCGATTGGACCCGCGCCAACCCGCTGCCCGCGCCAGAGGGCCAGGAAGCGCCGCCCGACGACCCGCAGGCCTTGGCCGACTTTATCGGCGAGCTCATCCAGCGCTACCCGGGCAAGATCGGCGCGATCGAAGTATGGAACGAGGAGAACCTGGAGCGCGAGTGGAACACGGCGGCGGGCATTAGCCCGGGCGATTACGTGACCTTGCTGCGGGCCGCCCACGGCGCCATCAAAGCGCTGGACCCGAGCATCGTGGTCATCTCGGGCGCGCTGTCGCCCACCGGCATCAACTGCAACGGCGCCTTCCCCGCCTGCACGCCCACCGGCCGGCCCATCGTCGTGGACGACGTGACCTACCTGCGCGGCTTCATCGACGCCGGCGGGCTCGACTTCGCCGACTGCATCGGCGTGCACTCCAACGGCACCAACCTGCCGCCCACCGCCGATGGCGCCAATCCGCCCCCGCGCGATGGCCATACCTTCACCGGGCCGTGGGACTCGCCCCACTACTCCTGGGCGCTCAAGAGCCAGGTGGAGACCTACGCCGAGATCCTGGCCGGGCGCAAGCCGCAGTGCGTCACCGAGTTTGGCTATGCCTCGGCCATCAACGGCGTCTACCCGCCCAACTATGGCTTTGCGGCCGACGTCAGCGAAGAAGAGCAGGGCCAATACCTGGTCGAGGCCTTCAACTTCATGCGCGACTCGGGCCAGGTGCGCATGGCCTTCCTGTTCAACCTGGACTACGGCCCCAAGGGCGGCGACCCGGCCACCGATGACAACGTCGTCTTCAGCCTCCTCACCAAGGACGGAATCCCGCGGCCGGCGTTTGACGCGCTCGGCGGGATGCCGAAGCCATAAAGAGAGGTCGGAGGTCAGAGATTGGAGATTCAATCTCTGACCTCCGACCTCCGACCTCTGACCTCTGCTCTCACCGCCCCATGCCCCTCATATCGCGCGCGCGCAGCCTGCTGCTACTGGCTCTCTTTGGGCTGGCCGCGTGCGGCGTGCTCCAGCCGGCGCCCACGCCCGTGCCCATGCCTTCGGCTGTAAGCGCCGTGCCGCCCACGCCCATCACCCGCCTCTATCCGCTGCCGCAATTGTCCGGCCCGGAGTACGGCATCCAGGCCTTCCTGTGGTGGCACGTGGACAACAAGACCGGCGCGCGCGATGCCGACCTGGTGCGCGACCTGGGCTTTGGCTGGCTGAAGCAGAGCTTCGCCTGGACCGAGATCTCGGGCGCCCGCGGCGGCTACGACTGGTTCCGGCCCGATGGGGTGCTGGCGCTGGCCGAGGCGCGCGGGCTCAAGCTGCTGGTGCGGCTGGACCACGCGCCGCGCTGGGCCATGCCCGAGGACCCCGCCGCCGGCCCGGCCAACCCCGAGTACTTCGCCGAGTTCTGCTCGGCCGTGGCCACGCGCTACGTCGGCCGCATTGCCGCCTACGAGATCTGGAACGAGCCCAACCTGGCTCGCGAGTGGCGCGACCAGCCGCCGGACCCCGCCCGCTACGTGGAGCTGCTCAAGGCCTGCTACCTGGCCATCAAGGCCGCCGATCCGCACGCCATGGTCGTGTCGGCCGGGCTGGCGCCGACCATCAGCGATGATGAGACCGCCATGAACGATATGCGCTTCTTCGAGGGCATGTACGCCGCGGGCGCCGGCTCCTACTTTGATATGCTGGGGGTGCACGCACCGGGCTATGGCAGCCCGCCGGAGCTCTCCCCCGAGGACGCCGCCGCGGACGAGTTCTTGACCTCGGGCGTGTGGGTCTTCCGCCATGCGGAGGAGGTGCGCGCGCTGATGGTGGCCATGGGCGATGCCGACAAGCAGATCGCCATCACCGAGATGGGCTGGACCTCCGACCCCCTCAACCCGGCCTACAGGTGGTATCGCGTCGAAGAAGAGACCCGCGCCGACTACCTGGTGCGCGCCTTCCAGTATGCCCGGGACAATTGGCAGCCGTGGATCGGCCTGATGAGCATGGTCTACATCGCCGACCCCGAGTGGACCGAAGCCAATGAGCAGTATTGGTGGTCCATCACCCGCCCGACTGCCCCCGGCGACCCGGCGGTGCTGCTGCCGGCGTATGAGGC
>CAYUYN010000561.1:0-2391 GCA_964449185.1 uncultured Anaerolineales bacterium
GCTGGCCGCGCTGCGCCGCGAGCTGCCCGAGCTGGCGCCGGAGCTGGTGGACCCGGCGGCGGCCTTGGATGACGTGGCGCTGGCCGCGCGCAACACCCGGCTGGCCGAGGCAGGCCTGATCGTCGGCAACTGGAGCACGCTCACCCGCGCCGGGCCGCCCGAGCTGGAACAGGCCATCCGCGCCAGCCCGGCGCGCAAGTTGCTGGTGCCCGCCCGCGTGGACGGCTGGGAGTGGGCCGGCGTGGACCGCTGGACGCCCACCGCCCTCGCAGTGCAGACCGCCCACGCCGTCGCGCAGTGGGCCGAAGGCGAGGAAGTGCGCCCCGCCCGCCCGCAATCGGCCGGCAGCGTCCTGGTCATCGTCGCCGGCGTGCTGGTCATGGTGTTTGTGGTGATCCCGGTGCTGATCTATTTCACGTCTTCGCTAGTGGGTGGGTCTTAGGCGAGCGAGGTCAAGGAGGCCGGGAAATATCTCGTCGCCGCGCGCCTCCGCTCAATCCCGCCGGACCGGCGTCCAAATCTGCTGGAAACTGACCACCGCCCACTCACCACGCTTTTTCCTCTTGATCCCCCCGCCGCCATGCGCTATCATTCCCCCCGCTCCTCCCAACTCGACCTACCCGACCTATGCCCTTTACCCCCCAGAACCCGCTCGTGGTCCAGTCCGACCGGACCGTCCTGCTGGAAGTCAACAACGATCTCTACGAAGACGCCCGCGATGTGCTGGCGCGCTTTGCCGAGCTGGAAAAAAGCCCGGAGTACCTGCACACCTACCGCCTGACCCCGCTCTCGCTGTGGAACGCGGCCGCCGCCGGCCTCGGCGCCGAGGAGATCCTGGCCGGCCTCGAGCGCTATTCCAAGTACGACCTGCCCTCCAACGTCCGCACCGAAATCGTCGAGCAGGTGGCGCGCTACGGCCGCATCCGCCTCACCCGCCGCGATGGCCCGGATGGCCCGCTGCTGGCCCTCGAGGCTCAGGACACAGCGCTCATCGCCGAGATCGCCCGCCACAAATTGGTGGCGCCCTACCTCCGCTCGCAGCCCGATGCCCACACCCTGCTGGCCGACCTGGCCCACCGCGGGCGCCTCAAGCAGGCCCTGGTCAGTATCGGCTACCCGGCGCAGGACGAGGCCGGCTACACCGAGGGCGCCGCGCTGCCCCTGGCCCTGCGCCACACCACCCTGGGCGGCGAGCCTCTGGGCCTGCGCGACTACCAGGACGGCGCGGCCCAGGTGTTCCACGCCGGCGGCGCGGCCAGCGGCGGCAGCGGCGTCATCGTGCTGCCCTGCGGCGCCGGCAAGACCATCGTGGGCATGGGCGTCATGGCGGTGCTCCAGACGGCCACGCTCATCCTCTGCCCGTCCATCGTGGCCGCGCGCCAGTGGCAGCGCGAGCTGCTCGACAAGACCACCCTCACCGCCGAGCAGATCGGCGAATACTCCGGCCTGGAAAAGCAGATCCGCCCGGTGACCATCGCCACCTATCAGATCGTCACCTACCGCCCGCGCCGCTCCGGCAACTACCCGCACTTCGCGCTCTTCGACCGCGCCGAGTGGGGCCTGATCATTTACGACGAGGTCCACCTGCTGCCCGCGCCGGTCTTCCGCATCACTGCCGACCTCCAGGCCCGCCGCCGCCTGGGCCTCACCGCCACCCTGGTGCGCGAAGACGGCCACGAGAAAGATGTCTTCTCCCTCATCGGCCCCAAGAAGTACGACGTGCCGTGGAAGGTGCTCGAGAAGCAGGGCTGGATCGCCACCGCCGAGTGCCACGAGGTGCGCCTCAACCTGCCCGACGACCTGCGCATGCAGTACGCCGTCACCGACGACAGCGAGAAGTATCGCTTCGCGGCCGAGAACCCGGTCAAGCTGAAGGTGCTCAGCCAACTGCTCGCCAAGCACCGCCACGACAGCGTGCTGGTCATCGGCCAGTATCTCGACCAGCTCGATAAGATCGCCGCGCGGGTGGGCGCGCCCCTCATCACCGGCCAGACGCGCGTGCCCGAGCGCGAGAGGCTCTTTGCCGCCTTCCGCGACGGTGAGATCAACGTCCTGATCGTCTCCAAGGTCGCCAACTTCGCCGTCGACCTGCCCGATGCCAATGTGCTCATCCAGCTCTCGGGCTCCTTTGGCTCGCGCCAGGAAGAGGCCCAGCGCCTCGGCCGCATCCTGCGCCCCAAGCGCAACGGCCTGCTGGCCCACTTCTACACCCTGGTCACCCGCGACACGCGCGACCAGGACTTCGCCGCCAACCGCCAGCTCTTCCTCACCGAGCAGGGCTACCACTACGACATCCTCTACGAGCACGAGGTGGCCGACTTCACGCCCGCCACCCTGGCCGCCGAATCCCGCGCGCCGCGCCCGCACAGCGCGCCCCAGCTCCCGGCGCCC
>CAYUYN010000562.1:0-2380 GCA_964449185.1 uncultured Anaerolineales bacterium
TGAACGTCCGTAAACCCATCAGGAACCCGCCGTAGAGCGGATTCCATGCGCGTGTGCGGCCTGTATTTATCCGTTGATCCGGCCAGCGGTGGTTTGTACCGCCCCCATCCGTTGACGCCGATGAACGTCCGTAAACCCACCAGGAAACCGCTCTAAGCGTGGACAACTATCTACGGCCCACGCGCAACTCCCACACTCCCTCACCCCCACACCCACACACGCCTTGTCCCGCGCCTTGCCCTCCCCGTCCCTACGCCCTATAATCCCCGCCTTGCCACAAGCCGTTCGCCTGCTCATCCTCACTGCCGACCCGGCGCAAGCCCAGCCCGTCATCGCCGCACTGGAGGGCGGCCAGCCTCTGCCCACCGGTCTGGCATGGGAAGTCGTCGCCGACGCGCCCGAGCGCGCCCGCCTCACCGCCGCGCTCGCCGAGCAGCACGTCGAGATGCAGGCGCAAGCGCACGCGCTCAGCGCCCGCCTATCCGAGCTGGAGGAGAACACGCGCCGCCGGCTGTCGCACGAGCTGCACGACCGGGTCGGCCAGAGCGTCACCGCGCTCAGCCTCAACCTCAGCCTGCTGCGCGGCCGCCTGTCCGCCATTGACCCGCCCGACTTGGTCGAGCGCATCGACCGCTGCCAGGCCCTGGTCGACGAAATGTCCCGACAGGTGCGGGATGTCCTGGTGGAGCTGCGCCCGCCCATCCTGGACGACCACGGGCTGCTGGCCGCGCTGCGCTGGTACGGCGCCCACTGGTCCAGCCAGAGCAGCCTGCCCGTCCACGTCGCGGGGCGAGAGCTGCCCGAGCGCCTGCCCCTCATCGTCGAGACGGCCCTGTTCCGCATCACCCAGGCCGCGCTCAACAACATTGTGCGCCACGCCGGCGCCAGCGCCGTGACCCTCACGCTCGAGCAGTTGCCCGGCGCCGCCCGCCTGACCATCGCCGACGACGGCCGCGGCTTCAGCCCGCAGCGCCCGCGCGGCCTGGACGAGCGCCCGCGCTGGGGACTGCTCACCATGCGCGAGCGCGCCGAGAGCGTCGGCGCCACCATGCGCATCGACTCCGCGCCCGGACAGGGCACGCGGATCATTTTGGACGTCGTGCGGTAGAGAGGAACACTCAGCCATGCCAGACACCCCAGCCATCGAGCCCGAACCCGGCGCCGCGCCTGAAGCGCAGCCCGCCGCCCCCACCCGCCCGCTCGTCCAGCGCACCGCGCCCGCCGAGGCGCAGTCCGCCGAGGCCGCCGCCGCGCCGCTCAAAATCCTCATCGCCGACGACCACGCCCCGCTGCGCCTGGCCCTGCGGGAGGTGCTCGAAACCCACTTCGCGGGCTGCGAAGTGCTGGAGGCCGCCACGGCCGAAGAGGCCACCACTCTGGCCGAGCTGCACGCACCGGCCATCGTCGTCATGGACCTGCGCATTCCGGTGATGAACGGCATCGCCGCCACGCGCCTGATCAAGAAGGCCCAGCCGCAAACCCGGGTCGTCATGTTCAGCCAGCACGAAGACGAGGCCTACCAGGCCCAGGCCGGCGCCGCCGGGGCCAGTGGGTACATCTACAAGCGCGAGATCACCCAGGTCTTGGTGCCGCTCGTCACCGAGCTGCTGAGAAACAAGGACTAACGCCATGCTGACCGGCCGCAAAGTGCGCCTGCGCTCCGTCAGCCGCGACGATCTGGAGCGGCTGTGCCAATTCAATAATGACGTGGAGGTGGAAGTGGCCGGCGGCGGCGACCCGCCCCTGCCGCAGTC
Source organism: uncultured Anaerolineales bacterium (assembly GCA_964449185.1). GTDB lineage: Bacteria > Chloroflexota > Anaerolineae > Anaerolineales > UBA6663 > CAYUYN01. Next base: position 1,755 of record CAYUYN010000562.1, read on the forward strand.
GCTGGCGCGGCTCCAGGCCGAGTATGACGCCGAGGCCGCCAAGGGCGGGCGCGACAGCACGCACTTTGCCATCGAGGCCGAGGGGAAGTTTATCGGCCAGTGCGCGCTGTTCAACTTCAATCACGAGGCCAGCACGTGCGAGCTGGGCATCACCATCGGCGATAAGGCCTACTGGGGACGGGGCTATGGCCGCGATACCATTCAGGTCCTGCTCGACTACGCGTTTCGCCTGCGCAGCTTTCGGCGGGTGTTCCTCTCGGTCAACGGCAACAACGAGCGCGCCATCCGCGCCTATCGGGCCTGTGGCTTTGTCGAGGAGGGCCGGCTGCGCGCCCATGTGTGGAGCAACGGCGCTTACGTGGATTTTGTGTATATGGGCGTGATGCGCGAGGAATGGCGAAAAGAGGTCGGTGGGAAGGAGTAAGTGGTTATGACCAATCACTCATTCCCACTGACACTCTTCATCGCATTGAGTTGGTCAAGGGTCCCCGCCAGGCGCCCGCGCCACGCGCGCGCCACCGGCTGCCAACCGGGATAAGCCACGGCCCAGGCGGCATACGCCTGGTCCCAGGACGCGGCTTCGGCGGCCAGCGCCTCTAGCAGGGTGGGCAAACGGCCGGTCTCGC
>CAYUYN010000563.1:0-2377 GCA_964449185.1 uncultured Anaerolineales bacterium
TTCGTCGCCTCGGCTTCCGCGGCCGGCTGCTCCACCGCCACCCGCACCAGGCCCGACCGCACCGCGTACAGCGCCGCCTCGGTCCGGCTGGAGACGCCGATCTTCCCAAAAATATTGCGCAGGTGGACTTTGACCGTGTTGGGGCTGATGACCAGCTTCTGCGCCGCCTCTTTGTTGCTTGCGCCGCCGGCCACTAGCGCCAAAATCTCGCGTTCGCGCTCGCTTAGCTCAACCGGCGCCACCGGGGCGTTGAATTGGGGGTCCTGCTGTTGGTTGGACTCCATGCCCTGATTGTACCTTGAAAAACTGAGCGCCTGCCAATGGCCGATCTATGTACAATTACGCTGTGCCTATTCGCCACCAGGCGGCCGCCGCCGCTGCGCTCTTCGCTGCACTGATTGGGCTTTGGCTGGCCCGCGCGCCGGGCCTCACGGCCGTCGACCTTGAACAGCCCCGGCTGTCCCAACCCGCGCCCATCCCTGCCGCAGCGGTCAGCCTGGCGCAAACCTTCCGCGCCAACCACAACGGTCTCTCGTCCGTCGAAGTGTTGGCGGTGTACTACGGCCAGCCAAAAGATGGCGCCGCCGTCCTCACGTTGCGGCTGTGGGGACCTGACGGCGCGCTTGTGGCCGAGCAAACCCACCAGGCCTTCGAGCACAACGCCGCCCTGAACCTGATCTTCCCGCCCCTGCCGGCTTCCATCCGGCAGACCTACCGCCTGGAGTTGGCGGGCAGTGAGGCGGCCCAGACCACCGTATGGGCCTACCACCTGGACGGCTACCAGGGCGGCGATCTCCACCTGGGGACCGACCTCGTGCCGGGCGACCTGCGCTTCAAGACCAACTACACTTACCTCTGGCCCGACCTGCTGCATGACAGCGCCCTTGCTCTCGCCCAGTTGGCTGGCCTGGCCGTGCCGCTGTGGCTGGTGCTGTTTGTGCCGGGGCTGCTGGTGCTGAACGTGCTCAACCCGGCCGTTTTCGACCAGTCACGCTGGGCGCGCTGGGGCGGTGCCCTGGCCCTGAGCCTGGCGGTGCTGCCCCTGGCCTGGTTGTGGGCCACCACCGCCGGCCTGGGCTGGTCGCGGGTCTCGCTGGGCGCGGCTTATGCGCTCATGGGGGCGCTGGTGGCCGGGCGGTGGCTGCTGGCCAATGCGCGCGCGGTGCTCAGTCGGCGGGTGCGCGTGCGGGCGGCGGCCTTTCCGGGCAGCCAGCCGGTGCCGGTGCGCTGGGCCGAGGCAACCCCGCCGGCGCGCCAGGCGCGCCACGATGTCGCGGTAGGCGGCCTGCTGCTGTTGAGCGTGGTGCTGCGCCTGTTGGCCGTGCGCGATTTGGCCCTGCCGGCCTGGGTCGACTCGTCCCACCATGCCTTCATCGCGCGCCTGTTGTCCGAAACCGGCCGTGTGCCCGCCACCCACCTCCCGCTGCTCAACCTCAACCAGTTCAACTACCACTTCGGCGTCCACACACTCCTGGTGTCCCTCGACTGGTTTTCGTCTCTGGACCTCACCCAGATCATGCTGTTGGCCGGCCAGGTGCTCAACGGCCTGATGCCCCTGGCGCTTTACTCCGGGGCGCTCACGCTCACCGGCCGGCGGCGGGCGGCGCTGGGCGCGGCCGCCTTTGTGGGTTTAGTGTCGTTTTTTCCGGGCTACTACGTCACTTGGGGCCGCTACAGCCAGCTTTTGGGCCTGCTGCTGTTGCCGGTGGCCATGGCGGCCGTGTGGGCCCTGCTGGAGGCGGCCCGCCAAGGGGCGTCGCCGGCGGCGTTTCCCTGGCGGTTAGCGGCGTGCGCTGGGCTTTTGGCGGCTGGGCTACTGTTGGCCCATTATCGGGTGTTCTTCTTCTACGTGGCCTTTGTCGTCGTCGCCGTGTTGGTGCAGGCGCGGACCAGGCTGCGGGGGCTGAAATGGCTGGCCGCCGCCGCCGCGGTGGGTGCTTTGTTGGCCCTGCCCTGGCTGGCGCGCCTGTTGACCACGGCCGTGCTTCCGCTTGTGGGGCAGCCGCGCGGCCTGGCCGCGGCCGAGAGCTACAACGAAATTCCGTGGCGCTACTTTCAAGGCCTCTTGGAGCGCGGCGCCCTGTTCCTGGCTGGGGCGGTGGCGCTGTGGGGCCTAATTCGGCGCGACAAGGCGGTGTGGGCGCTGGTGCTGTGGACGACGGGGATCTTCGGCCTGCTCAACCTGGGCGGCGCCACCTGGCTGGTCAACAACAATGCCTGGGCCATCTCGCTCTTTATGCCGGTGGCCTTGCTGCTGGGTTGGGGGCTTGATCGCTGGCTGTTGTGGGCGCGCCGTCTGCTTGGGGCGCCGCCGGCGCTGGCTGCGCCCCTGCCGTCGTGGCGGCGTGCCGCGCGGGTGGCGCTTGGCGCGGCCCTG
>CAYUYN010000564.1:0-2376 GCA_964449185.1 uncultured Anaerolineales bacterium
AAATGTGGGAAGCGCAGTATTACAAGCACGAACACCCGCGTTCGCTCATCACCTCCGGCGGGCTGGGCACGATGGGTTTTGCGCTGCCGGCCGCCGTGGGCGCTAAGTTTGCCGAGCCCCAGGCCGAAGTCTGGGTGATTGCCGGCGACGGCGGCTTCCAGATGACCATGTGCGAGCTCGCGACCATCGCCCAGGAGAACATCAAGATCAACGTGGCCATCATCAACAACGGCTACCTGGGCATGGTGCGCCAGTGGCAGGAGTTCTTCTACGAGCGCCGCTATGCGGCCACGCCGCTGCTGAGCCCGGATTTTTCCAAGCTGGCCGAAGCCTTTGGGCTGAAAGGCATGCTGGTCACCCAGCGGTCCGATGTGAAGGCGGCGGTGGACGCAGCCCGCGCCCATCCCGGCACGGTGGTCATCGAATTCCGGGTGGAGCGGGAAGACACCGTGTTCCCCATGGTGCCGGCCGGCGCCGACCTGCATGCCATGATCCGGCGGCCCAAGCCCAGTGTGCTCGCTGAGACGGGTTCGGATGTGCAGTGGTAAGGAGTAAAGCGTGGCGCACACTTTCGTAGCTTACGTTGAAGATAAACCGGGCGTTCTGAACCGCGTGGCGTCGCTGATGCGGCGGCGGGCGTTCAATATCGAGTCGCTCACGGTCGGGCCTACCGAGCGGGACGGCGTGTCGCGGCTGACCATGGTCGTCGACACCGATGACCAGGGCGCGCGGCGGCTGGAAGCCAACCTGTACAAGCTGGTCAATGTGCTGCGGGTGGAGATCGTCACCGACTTGCCGTCGGTGATCCGCGATCTGGCGCTGATCAAGGTGGCGGCCGATGCCGGCACGCGCGCCCAGGTGATGCAGCTGGTGGATGTCTTCCGCGCGCGCGTAGTCGATGTCGCTAACGACTCGCTCATCATTGAGATCACCGGCACGGAAGACAAGCTCGAAGGGCTGGTCGACGTGCTGCGGCCCTTCGGCATCATCGAGATGGTCCGCACCGGCATCGTGGCCATGCGCCGCGGCCCGGCCACCGTCACGACCAACCCGTCGCGCGTGGCCGCCCAACTGGCCCCCGAGACGGCCGCCGACCCGCTCGTCTCCTATTCGGTCTAGGCCATGCTCAACGCTCGCCAGATAATGCGCCAGCCGGTCATCACCATCCCGGCGGCGGAATCGGTGGCCCAGGCCGTGCGCGCAATGCAGGCCCACGACATCTCCTGCCTGCTGGTCCCGCCGCGTTTCGACGGCGAGGGCTATGGCATTATCACCAAGGCCGATGTGGTCGCCAAGGTGGTGGCGCGCGGCCGCGACGTTGGCCGCATCCCGGTTTCAGCGGCCATGACGCGGCCAATGCACACCGTGGGCCCCGACTGCACCGTCCGCGAGTGCGCGGCGCTGATGCTGCGCCACCACGTGCGGCGGCTGCCGGTGTTGGGGGAGCGCGGCGAGCCGCTGGGCATCGTCAGCGACTCGGACGTCTTCGACGCGCTGCTCCATTTTCATACCGAGGCCGCGGCCTCATTCTCGCTTTGAACCGGGGCCGGCGCCGGCCGGCCTCGGTAACGACTCGACCAATCGCATCCGACAGGAGATCGCATGGCTAAGATGTATTACGACCAGGACGCCGACCTCGGGCTCATTCAGGGCAAAAAGGTGGCGGTGATTGGCTATGGCTCGCAGGGGCACGCGCACTCGCTCAACCTAAAGGACAGCGGGGTCAACGTGCGCGTGGGCCTGGCCGAGGGCAGCCGCTCGCGCGCCAAGGCCGAGGCAGCCGGCCTGACCGTCACCTCGGTGGCGGAGGCGGCCGCGTGGGGTGACGTGATCATGTTGCTGGCGCCCGACACCAAGCAGCCCAAGATCTATCAGGACTCGATCGCCCCCCACCTGACGGCCGGCAAGATGCTGATGTTCGGCCACGGCTTCAACATCCGCTTTGGCACCATCACCCCGCCCGCCGACGTGGACGTCACCATGATCGCCCCCAAGGCGCCCGGCCACCGCGTGCGCGAGGTCTTTGTCGAAGGCGGCGGCACCCCGGCGCTGCTGGCCGTGCACCAGGACGCCACCGGCCAGGCCAAGTCCCTGGCCCTGTCCTACGGGCGCGGCCTGGGCGTCACCCGCGCCGGCGTCATCGAGACGACCTTCGCCGAGGAAACTGAGACCGACCTGTTCGGCGAGCAGGCCGTGCTGTGCGGCGGCGTCAGCGCGCTGGTCAAGGCCGGCTTTGAGACCCTGGTGAAGGCTGGCTACCAGCCTGAGGTGGCCTATTTCGAGTGCCTGCACGAGCTCAAGCTGATCGTCGATCTGGTGTATCAGGGCGGTCTTCGCTACATGCGCTATTCGGTGAGCGACACTGCGGAGCACGGC
>CAYUYN010000565.1:0-2375 GCA_964449185.1 uncultured Anaerolineales bacterium
GGTGACCGGCACTCGCCGTACCGGCCACCAGCCCGGCCGAGCCCGCCAGTCCGATGCTAGAGAAGGATAGGGTCGTGGAAAAAAAGGCGGTGATCTTCAGCCCGTCGCGGCTGGCCCTCGCGGCGCAGCGGCGCAAGCGGATGGGATGGCGCAAGGCGGCAACCGGATGGGCGTTTGTGTTGCCCTCGCTCACGATCTACGCCGTTTTCTTCCTGGCCCCCTTTGCCCAATCGGTTTACATCAGCTTTACGGATTGGAACGGTGTGCGGGCCCAGACCACCTTTGTGGGCCTGGACAACTACGCCCGCATGCTGCGCGACCCAGTGGTGTGGGGCGCGCTGCGCCACAACCTCATCTGGATTCTCGTCGGCACGCTCAGTCCTATTGCCCTCAGCCTGGCGATGGCCATGCTGCTGTGGCCGCGGACACGCGGGCAGAACCTGTTTCAAGCCGCGTATTTTATGCCCCAGATCCTTTCGACGGTGACGGTGGGCGTGATCTGGGCCACGGTCTATCACCCGCTGATTGGTCTGCTCAACCGGGTGCTGATGGCGGTGGGCCTGGGCGCCTACACCAAGGGCTGGCTGGGCGACACGCAGTGGGCCTTGCCGGCTGTATTGCTGGCGGCCGTTTGGAGCTATTTTGGCTTCAGCCTGGTTGTCATTCTGGCCGGCTTACAGAAAGTGGATATTGACCTGCTGGACGCGTCCAGCATCGACGGCGCCAACGGCTGGCAGCGCTTCACGAACGTCATCATCCCACAGCTGCGTCACGTGCTCACCATGATTGTGGGCTATACCCTAATTGGCGGCTTCAACGTGTTCGACATCGTGTGGGTCATGACGCGCGGCGGACCGGCCAATGCCACCGAGGTGATCGCCACCGTGTTGTACAAGCGTGCTTTTGTGGAAGACAATGTGGCCTACGGTACGGCGATTGCGATGGCGTTGAGCGTGATTTCATTGGTGGCTTCAGCCGTGTTCATTTACGTGCGCGAGCGCGGGGAGGATTGACCATGCAACAGGCGAACGCGCGACGCCGGGCGGGACACTGCCTGCTGCGGCTGCCGTGGCTGACCACCAAGTACCTGATTCTGATCTTTATGATGCTAGTCACGCTGGGGCCGGTGGTATGGGTGGGGCTGGGATCGCTGCGCAGCGAGCGCGAGATTATGCGCCGACCCTTGGGCTTGCCGACCGAGCTCCACTGGGAGAATTTTCCGGAGGCGTGGGTGGTGGGGCGCTTTGGCCAATATTTTTTGAACTCGTTCATTGTCGCGGTGCCGGTGGTGGCGGCCGTGGTGCTGCTATCGGCGCTGTGCGGCTACGGCCTGGCGCGTTTCCACTTCCGCGGCAACCGGCCGGTGTTCCTGGTGTTTCTGCTCGGGCTGATGGTGCCGTTTCAGGCCATCATGATTCCGCAGTATTTCACCCTGCGCGATTGGGGAATTCTATCGACGTATTGGGCCGGAATTTTGCCCAGCATTGCGCTGGGCTTGCCGTTCGGCATCTTCCTGATGCGCGCCTTCTTCCAGGGCTTGCCGGCTGAGCTGGCCGATGCGGCCCTGGTGGACGGCTGCGGCGAGTTTGGTGTGTTCTGGCGTGTGATGCTGCCGCTCGCCAGCCCGGCGGCCTCGGCCCTGGCGATATTCCAGTTCATATGGACGTGGAATGCTTTTCTGGTGCCGTTTCTGTACATGCAGCGGGAAGCCCTCCGCACGTTGCCGCTGGGCCTGATGTTGTTCAGCGGGCGCTACAGTACGCAGTACCATCTGCTGTTTGCGGGCGTGACCATCACAACGCTGCCGATTGTGCTGGCGTACATTCTGCTGCAGCGCCGTATCACCGAGGGCCTCACGGCCGGTGCGCTCAAGGGATGACCGCCGGCGGCCGGCCAGGGTTTGTGGGAGGAATGTGTGCAAATTATTCGTCGTGAGAAAGCGCACCTGATAACGTTGCTCAGCCCGGAGATATCGCCTATGGCCGAAGTGAGTCAAGGCGAGACGTTCGTGGTGGAGACCGCGCACCACCTGTATATGGCCAAGGAGCGCCTGACCGAGGCCGTCGTGTTCCCGACCGCGCCGCGCGACATCCTGAACCCTCTCACCGGTCCTATCCAGGTGCGGGGCGCCGAGCCTGACGATGCCTTGGTGGTCAAGATCCTCGACATCGTCTGTGAGCGCGAAGGTGATGTGGCCATCATGCCGGGCGGCGGACTCATGCGCACGCGGCTGCGCATGCCGAAGATGATGATTATTCGCAACGACGGGCGGCGCTTTGAAGTGGGCGACGGAGTCTACGTGCCGCTACGGCCGATGCTGGGCAGCACGTGGGCTTCTTCATGGTAATCTTCCTGGCCGCTCTGGCCGGCATCCC
>CAYUYN010000566.1:0-2367 GCA_964449185.1 uncultured Anaerolineales bacterium
GTGTTGCTGGCGCAGCCGATTGGACGGATTATTTCGCAGATTGAGGAGATGGCGCCTTTTTTGGGCCCTGCGACTAGACGGATCCGTCTGATGTTACATGACGACGACTGAACAGACAAGGAGGACAAAGATGCCGAAGAAAGACATTCACATCGTCCCGCGGGACGGTGGGTGGGCCGTCAGGCGCGAAGGCGCCTGCGCGGGAAATCTCATCGCCTCGTATACACACGTACATTTTCTATCAAAACCGCAACTGGCCGCACGCTTCGTGCAAGCCGCCAGTCAACATTCTCCATAACCCATGCCCTATCCACTATTGCCCCGTGCCACACATGGTGGGCCGCAGACAGCCGGCGAGGTTGTGCTCGACTTCTCGGTCAATACCAATCCGCTCGGGCCGAACCCGGCCCTGGTGGCGGCCTGGCAGACGGCCGATCTGAGTGGCTACCCCGATCCGAGCTACAGTCAGACGCGGGCGGCGCTGGGTGCCTGGCACGGCTATCCGGCCGCAGGTGTGGTACCGGGGGTCGGAGCCAGCGAACTGCTGCACCGCATAGCTCGGGCATTTGTTGGGCCGGGCGATCTCGTTGTTGCACTGGGCGCCCCGTTTGGAGAGTTTGAGCGAGCGGTTGCGCTCCAAAGCGCAAAGCTCCAAGTGCTTCCGCGGGATCTTGCGGCCGTGGCGGCGGAAGCGAGTCTGGTATACCTGTCCAACCCGCACAACCCGACCGGCCAGTGCCTCGACCTGGACCATCTCCCACCCGAGCCGCTGTTCGTGGTGGACGAGGCCTACTGGCCATTCGTCGCGGGCGGGCGCGCGCCAGCCCCACGACAAAACCTAATCCGCCTGCAGTCGCCGGGCAAGGCACACGGGGTTTTGGGGATGCGTTTGGCCTACGCGCTGGCTGACTCGGCGGTGGCCGCGCAGTTGACGAACCTTCAGCCGGCCTGGGCGTTCCCGTCGGCGCACGCCGCCGCGCTCGCGGCCTTGCCCGAACAGCAGGAGTTTTTGGATATCACGTTGCCCACCGTGCGACAGTGGGCGCACGAGCTGGCGCTGACCCTCGACGCTGCTCCGACTGGAGTACATTTCTTCACCGTCCGCGTGATGGAGGCGGCCCCAGTGGCCATCGCATTGCTGGCACGCGGTCTGCGCGTGCGCGACTGCACCTCCTTTGGTCACCCCGATCTGATTCGCATTGCCACGCGCCGGCCGGAGGAGAACCAGCAACTGATTGCGGTTTGGAAGGAGCTGTATGGCTAACCGGCCGATCATGATCATGGGCTGCACCAGCGATGCAGGCAAGTCGTTCCTGGTGACGGCCCTGTGCCGCCATCTGGCCAACCAGGGCGTGCGGGTCGCGCCATTCAAGGCGCAGAACATGAGCAACAACGCCGCCGTGACACCCGACGGCCTGGAGATGGGCCGCGCCCAATATGTGCAGGCGCTGGCCGCGCGCATCACGCCCCAGGCGCGACTCAACCCCATCCTGCTCAAGCCTAGCGGCGACACCCACAGCCAGGTGATCGTCATGGGACGCTTTGATCCGGCCATCTCGGCGCTGCCGTGGCTGCAGCGCAAGGCCCAATTGTGGCCCGTGGTACAAGCCGCGCTGAGCGGTCTGTTGGCGGATTACGATCAACTCATCATTGAAGGCGCCGGCAGCCCGGCCGAGGTCAACTTGCGAGCCAGCGACATCGTCAACATGCGGGTGGCCCTCGAGTGTCAGGCCGAGGTCTACCTCGTCGCGGATATCGACCGGGGCGGGGCGTTTGCGCACTTGCTCGGCACTTGGCAGTGTCTGGTGCCCGAGGAGCAAGCGCTGATCAAAGGCTTTGTGCTCAACCAGTTTCGGGGCGACCCGGCCCTGCTGGGTAATGCCATGGACTGGCTCCTGGAACGCACCGGCATCCCCACCACTGCCATCGTCCCCATGCTGCGCCACAAGCTGCCGGAAGAAGACACGCTGCACCATCGGGACCGCCCGGCGGCGGGGCAGATCAACCTGGCCTTGCTGGCCTACCCCTATGCCAGCAATCTGGACGAGTTTGACCCCCTCATCGCCGAGCCGGGCGTGACCGTGACGCCCGTGCGCGATTTTGCCAGATTAGGTGACTACCATGCCTTGATTCTGCCGGGCAGTAAGAACACGGCTGCCAGCCTGCGCTACCTACGCGTCACGGGCCTGGCTGCTGAGCTCAGCCGCGCTGCGCAGCGGGGAACGCCGATTTTGGGCGTGTGCGGCGGGATGCAGATGTTGGGACAGGCTGTGCTCGATCCGCATGACCTGGAGGGCGGCGACCAACCCGGCCTGGGCCTGCTCGACCTGAGCACGACCCTGGCGCTGGAAAAGGTGACGCGGCAGG
>CAYUYN010000567.1:0-2366 GCA_964449185.1 uncultured Anaerolineales bacterium
TTCGCGGGATGAGCAGAGAAGGCCGCCTGTCCGCACGACGGACACTGGCGGGTCGCCGAAGCTGATTAGGCCAGCGGGAACGCCCGACAGAGCCGAGCCGTCCCCGGCACGAGACGAGACCCCATCCAGCGCAGAGGCAGGGAGCGTGCGAGCACAGGCCTTCGCCAACGCCGACCTGATCGCCGGCCTCGACGAACCATTGGCCGTCGCTTTGAGTGGTATTCCATACGTCCCCACCGCCACGGTGTCGGTGGCCTATCGGCTGGCCGCCCCCCTCGGCGCTGCCGCGCGGGCGTTGCGGCAGCTCAAGCCGCCTACCGCAGCACTTCCCACAGCACCGTCCCTTCCACCCACGGCGTCGGAAAACCCAGCAGCACGCCCACCGTCGGCGCGAGGTCGCGCATGGTGCGGCGCGGGCTGACCTCCTGCCCGGCCGGCGTGCGCGGGCCGAGGGTGAGCAGGGTCAGGTGCTGCTCGCTCTCGCTGCTGCCACCGTGGAAGGTGAAGTCATCCAGCCGCCGGCCGTGGTCGTTGGTGATGAACAGCGTGGTTTGCCCCGCGTAGAACGGGTCGGCTTGCAGCGCGAGCCACAACTGCCACAAGGCGTTGTCCACCGTTTGGATGGAGCGCAGATAGCCATTGAAGTCGCCGGTGTGGCCCCACTCATCGACCGCGGGAAAGGCCACCAGCATCAGGCGCGGCCGCTGGGCCAGCGCGCCCACGGCGGCGTTGAGCACTACATTGTCGTCAAAGCCGTCGCCGCTGCTATTGTAAATCTGCGCGGCGTAGTTAGGCCCATAGCCCGCCGCGCTGCTGTAGGCCCAGCGCCCGGCCTTGCCGTCCGCGTTGCCGTCGAAGACCAGGGCTGTTTCGCCGGCCGGCGCGCCGGTGGCCTTGCGGAAGTATTCAAAGAGCGTGGGCGCGGTGGGCCGGCCCGTGCCGTCATTGGGGATGGGCTGCCACACCCCGCCCAGGATGGCGGCGTGGCCGGGGGCGGTGAGGGTCTGGCCCAGGTTGTAGAACTGCGAGTGCCAGGTGCCCAGCGGGCGCAGATCGTTCCACACGTGCGGGATGTTCTGGTGCGCGGTGTCGCCATAAGTGTCTGCGTAGCGCCAGCCGTCGACCACGGCCATGACGACCTTGGGCGTGCCGGCTTGTCCGGCTGCGGCGCCGGGTAAGATGATGCGCTGGTCGGGGAAGATGATGTCGCGCGTCAGGCCGTTGGCGGCCTTGAGCGCGGCCACGGTGGTGCCGCACAGGCGGGCGATGCGCGCCAGCGAGTCGCCGCGCCGCACAATGTAAGGCGAGGCGCAGTGACCGGTGGCGGCCGGCAGGGGCGCGGCCGCGCTGCCGCCTGGCACCACCAGCTGCCAGCCGGGATGAATGAGGTCGGCGGTCAGGTTGTTGGCGGCCTTGAGCGCCGCGATGGTCGTGCCGCAAATCCGCGCGATGCGGGCCAGCGAGTCACCCCGCGCCACCCCATAGGGTGAAGCACAGCCGGCGGCCGCGGCGCTCTGCGCGCCGCGCGGGGGCAGGGCCAGGCCCAGCGTCAGAACCAGCACCGTCAGAATTGAATGCCAGTGACGTTTCATATTTAACATCCTTAATCGGCAGCTGCAACAACCAGCTCTATCTAACACTAAACTTATCACCGAAGTCGTATTTGGAGGCGAGTCCTGGCTTTGTTCATACGGGTGTCGCCGGCTGGCGCATCTGCCCAGGCCCGCTCACCGCATCCTATTTTGTAATGTAGGCTGCCAAGAGACAGCTATGAGTCGGGACTACCGCGCCGGGGGCAGCAGGGGCACGATGCCGGCAATGACCATGCAGATGGGCACGGTGGCCGCCAGCACAAAAACGATGCCGGCCACAATCCAAATGGTGAAGTTCGCTTCGCGGCGCTCCAGCACCGCGTCGGCCGGGTTGCGGGAGTTGTAGAACACCGGCACCGTGCTGCCCAGCGGGTAGTGGGCGGCGGCCGCTTCGCGGGTGTTATGCGCGGCGCTCTGGGGCAGGCCAAAGGCGATGCGGCTGCTCGTGTACGAGCGCCCGGCCACCTGGTAAGCGTAGCTCACCACCGGGTAATAGTAGGACAGCGAGCCGCGATTGCTGTGAGCGCGGCCCGCGGCGGACGTGATGGTGCCGGGCGTGGTCGGCCAGCCGCGGCTGGAGCGCACCTGGCCGCGCACATGGGCCAGGTAGAGGAACAGCCCGGCGGCGATGCTGCCGAGGCAGACGCCGCCAAAGGCGCCGGCAAAGAGTGAACCGATGATGGCGGCTTGCAAACCGGTATCCACGGTCGTTAGCCTTTCTTTGCTTTCGACCTACGCCGACGGCCGCCCGGCCAATTGGTCGGTGTCGGGGCG
>CAYUYN010000568.1:0-2364 GCA_964449185.1 uncultured Anaerolineales bacterium
GCCCGCGTCAGCCTGCGCCAGGCGGCCGAGGCAGCGCTGGCGGAACCCACGGAGAAGAAAAATTAGGCATTCCCGCCAGATTCTGGCCCTGATTCTTTCGTAAGAAATGGCTATTGCTCTCCGCGCGGCCGATATGCTATAGTCGGTCCGTTGGCCCACGACTAACGGCTAACACCCAACCAGATACTTTTCAGGCCACGATGCCTTCCAGCGCTCACAACCGTGTGAGTGGCTTGGGGGGCGTCTTCGCTTAACGACCAGAGACCACATGCTGCTCACCGCTCTGACTGGCGCCCTCATGGCAATTTCGTTCAGTGCCCCGCCCGGGCCGGTCACCCTGGAGACCATCCGGCGCGGGCTGCGCGGCGGGTTTGGCCCGGCCCTGCAGGTACAGTTGGGATCCATCATCGGCGACGTCACGTGGTGCGCGCTGGCCCTGCTGGGCCTGGCGCCGCTGGTGCAGGTAGCTTGGGTGCGGGCCTTGCTGTCGGTGGCGGGTGTGGCCGTGCTGGTCTATCTGGGCGCGGCCGGCATCCGCGAAGCGCTCATGGCGCGCCCGGCGGCGGCGACCCCCGATACCAAGGCCGCGCCCCAGGAAGGGGCGTTCCGCAGCGGCCTGGCCATTTCCATGGCGAACCCCATGGCCGTCGGCTACTGGCTGTCGGTCGGCGGCGCGTTGGTGGCGGCCGGCGTGGCCGGCACCACCGCCGGGCAGACGGCTTCGTTTATCACCGGCTTTATCGGCGGCACCGTGGCCTGGGCCTTTATCATGGCCCTGGCGGTGCGCTGGGGCCGCGTGCTCATAACCCCGCGCGTTTTCCGCTGGGTCAACCTGGGGTGCAGCGCGGCGCTGCTGGTGTTTGGCATTTCGCTGGCCGTGGCCATGTAGAGATAGGCGTATTGCGTATCGCAAAACGCAATACAGAATACACAATACGTGCAATACCAACACGCATCAGAGAGGAAAAACGTATGGCAACAGTAGAAGCACCCACCCAGCTGACCTCGGCCAAGGAAGTCATCGCTTTCGCCAAAAAGCAGGGCGTAAAGATTGTGGACTTCAAGTTTGTGGATCTGCCCGGCACCTGGCAGCACTTCAGCGCCGTCATCGGCGACCTGAACGAAGAAGTCTTCGCCGAAGGCGTTGGCTTTGACGGTTCCAGCATCCGCGGCTTCCAGGCCATCCACGAGAGCGACATGCTGCTCATGCCGGACCCGACCACGGCCATCGTGGACCCGGTCTGCGCCGTCCCTACCCTGAGCCTGACCTGCAACGTGGTCGACCCGCTGACCCACGAGCCTTACAGCCGCGACCCGCGCTACATCGCCCGCAAGGCCGAAGAGTACCTGCGCAGCACCGGCATCGCGGACACCTCGTTCTGGGGCCCCGAGGCCGAGTTCTTCGTCTTCGACAATGTGCGCTTCGAGCAGACCCAGTACAGCGCCATGTACTCGGTGGACTCGGAAGAAGGCATTTGGAACAGCGGCGCCAACGGCTCGCAAGCGAAGCCCAACCTGGGCCATCGCCCGCGCTGGAAGGAAGGCTACTTCCCGGTGGCACCGGCCGACCGGCTGCAGGACTTCCGCTCGGAAGTCGCGCTGAAGCTGATCGAGGCGGGCGTGCCCGTGGAAGTGCACCATCACGAAGTGGCCACCGCCGGCCAGTGCGAGATCGACATTCGCTTCTCGCCGCTGGTGAAGATGGCCGACAACCTGATGGTCTACAAGTACGTTATCAAGAACATGGCCCTGGCCCACGGCAAGACCGCCACCTTCATGCCCAAGCCCTTGTGGGGCGATAACGGCTCGGGCATGCACGTGCATCAGTCGCTGTGGAAGGCCGGCAAGACCCTCATGGCCGACCCCGCCGGCTATGCCGGCCTGAGCGAGCTGGCGCGCTACTACATCGGCGGTCTGCTCAAGCACGCCCCCGCCCTGCTGGCGCTGGTGGCGCCCACGGTCAATTCCTACCACCGCCTGGTGCCGGGCTTTGAGGCCCCCGTTAACCTGGTGTACTCGCGCCGCAACCGCTCGGCGGCCGTGCGCATCCCGATGTACAGCGAGAACCCCAAGGCCAAGCGCATCGAGTTCCGCTGCCCCGACCCGTCCTGCAACCCGTACTTGGCCTTTTCGGCCATGCTGCTGGCCGGCCTCGACGGCATCCGGAACAAGATCGATCCGGGGTCGCCGTCGGACTACGACCTGTTCGAGACGCACAGCAATGGGCACGGCAAGGTCAAGCAGGTGCCCGGTTCGCTGCCCGAGGCCCTGGCCGCGCTGGAAGCCGATCACGAGTTCCTGCTGGCGGGCGGGGTCTTCACCCGCGACGTGCTGGAGACGTGGGTGGACTACAAGCGCAGCAAG
>CAYUYN010000569.1:0-2359 GCA_964449185.1 uncultured Anaerolineales bacterium
CTGCTCCTTCAGCGCCCCTAACAGCCGCGCCTGCTCGGCCAGCAGCTCCCGGTTCTCCTGCTCGGTCCTGGCCAGGCGCACGGCGCTGGCGCTCCCAGCCATCCGGCTGCGACCGGTCGGCGCGCCCCCAGCCCGGCGCCTGGCCCAGCCGCCAGGCCCAGCCGCCGGCCGTCCACCAGCGTTGTTCATGGGGCGCCCCGCATTCGACGAAGGCGCGGTACTGCGTGACGGTGACCACGGTGTGGACCATTTCAAACTCGGGCACTTGCACCGTGCGCCGCGGCATTTCGCACGGGTGGCAGCGGCTGCCCAGGCGCACCTGCCCGCCCGGGACCCGTTTCACCAAGCCAATCGAGGCGCTGGAGAGTAATTCGGTCACGCGCTGCTATTATAGCGAAGCGAGGGCAAACGGGTGCAGGGCCGCGAAACAACTTTACATTTCTGCTATACTTCACCAGACGTGCCGGCTTTAGGCCCAGACCGGCGGCCCCGCACCCTCCGGAACGAATGGAGCGATCCGCTTGAGCGAAACCCAACGCTTTATCGAAGAAACCGTCGCGCGGTGGCGGACGCTTAGTCGCGCCTATGCGCTGGCCGATTGGGACATGGCCGTGGCCGGCACCCCGGAGGCCAACGAACGCTCCACCGAGGCCCAGGCCGCCTACATGCGCTTCTGGTCGGCCCCGGAGCGGTTTGCGACCGCGCGGCGCCTGCACGCGGCGGGCGCGGCGGCCAGCCCCGAGGAGGCTCGCCAGCTCAAGCTCATCTACCTGGCGGCGGCCGAGCACCAGCAGGATGAGGCCAGCATCGAGCGCATCACCCAGCTCGAGGCCAAGATCCGCGCTATCTACACCAACTACCGGGCCGAAGTCGGCGGCCAATCGCTGAGTGACAACGAGCTGGACAACCTGCTGACCAAGAGCACCGACTCGGCCCTGGTGCAGGCGGCGTGGGAAGCCAGCAAAAAGGTCGGCCAGCAGGTGGCGGGCCTGGTGCGCGAGCTGGCCCATGCCCGCAACGCCGCCGCCCGCCCGCAGGGCTACCGCGACTTCTTTCAGCGCCAGCTCGTCCTCAACGAGATTGACGAAGGCCAGCTCTTCGCCCTGTTCGACGAGCTGGAGCAAGCCACCGACGCGCCGTTTAGAGGCCTTAAGGCCGAGCTCGAGGCTGACCGCGCCCGGCGCTTTGGCCTGGCGCCGGGCCAGGTGCAGCCCTGGCACTATGGCGACCGGTTCTTTCAGCAGCCGCCGCCGGACCTGGGCGGGGTCGATATGGACGGCATCTTTGCCGCCAAAGACCCGGTCATGCTGTCGCTGGCCACCTTTGACGGCCTGGGCCTGGAGGTCGGCGACATCCTGGAGCGCTCGGACCTGTATCCCCGGCCCGGCAAGAACCAGCACGCCTTCTGTACCGACATCGACCGCGAAGGCGACGTGCGCACGCTCAACAACCTCCAGCCCAACCACCGCTGGAACGAAACCCTGCTGCACGAGCTGGGCCACGCGGTGTACGACAAATACCAAGACCACAGCCTGCCCTGGACCCTGCGCGGCCCGCCGCACACGCTCACCACCGAGGCCATCGCCATCCTGATGGGCTCGCTGACCTACGACGTCGAGTGGCTGACGCAGATCGTGGGCGTGCCGGCCGCGGAGGCCGCTGCGCTGGCCGAGGCCGGCCAAGCCCAGCAGCGCGCCAACCGCCTGATCTTTACGCGTTGGGTGCTGGTGGTCACCAATTTCGAGCGCGCGCTCTACGCCGACCCCGACGGGGACCTGGACAACCTCTGGTGGGACCTGGTGGAGCGCTACCAGCGCCTCTCCCGGCCGGCGGGCCGCGCCGCGCCCGATTGGGCCGCCAAGATCCACATCGCCCTATACCCGGTCTATTACCACAACTACGAGCTGGGCCACCTCATCACGGCCCAGCTTCAGGACTATCTGCGCCGGCACGCGGGCGGCGTGGTGGGCCGCAAGGCCGCCGGCGCCTGGCTGGTCGAGCAGTTCTTCCGGCCCGGCAACCGCGCCGACTGGGCCGCGCATATTGCCACGGCCACGGGGGAGGCGTTGAACCCGCGGTACTTTGTGGAGGCGCTCGGGTAAGGGCGACGACAGACGACAGACGATCCGCTGCGCGCGACAGACTATTAGACACGAGCAACGAATGAAACACCCGTACTTGCAACGTGGGAGCGGGTTGCGTGGGAGCGGGTTGCGTGGGAGCGGGTTGCACCCGCGATCCGTTTGGCGGCAGCACGGCAGCGCCCGCCCAGCCTGAAAAGGGCTTCAGGCACAAGGGGGTTGTCGCGCGTGCAACGCGCTCCCACGGGCATCAGCGGCACGCCTTCAAGCGCGTCTGC
>CAYUYN010000570.1:0-2353 GCA_964449185.1 uncultured Anaerolineales bacterium
TGCTGCGCGTCCATTACGGCCACCGCGGCGATGGCGACGACTTCGTCCACGTCATCACCGGCCTGCAGCACGTGCACGGGCGCATCCAGCCCCAGCAATATCGGGCCGATGGTCTCCGCGCCACCGAGCCGTTGCAGGAGCTTATAAGCCATGTTGGCGGCTTCCAGGTCGGGGAAAATCAGCACGTTGGCGGCTTTGACCTGGCTGAAGGGGAAGCGGCTCTCCATCAGCTCTGGCACTATGGCCACATCGGCCTGCACCTCGCCGTCAACGGCCAAGCCGGGCTGGCGAGCGCGCACCAGCTCGGTCGCGTGCCTAACTTTGGCGGCCAGCGGGTGCTGCACGCTGCCAAAGTTCGAAAAGGACAGCATCGCCACGCGCGGGGTAAGACCTAGCCGCTCAGCAAAGTCGGCCGCCAGGATGGCAATCTCGGCCAGGTCTTCAGCCGACGGATCGATATTGACGGTGGCGTCGCTGAAGATGTAGACCTCGCCCTTGATGATGACGACGTAAGCGCCGGCGGCCCGCCGGATGCCGGGTCTGGTGTGGAACACTTGCAGGGCAGGGCGGATGACTTCGGGGTACTCGTAGGTCAAGCCTGAGACAAACGCGTCGGCCTCGCCCTGCTGCACCATCATCAGGCCAAACAGGTTCGGCTCGCGCAGGCGTTCCACGGCATGCTGGCGCGTGACGCCCTTGCGCTGACGCAAGGCGAAGTAAGCCTCCGCGAAGCGGCCCTGGCGCGGGTCGTCGTTGGGATCGACCGAGTCAGGCGAATAGCGCAGGCCGAGATTGGTCACCTCGCGGCGGATCACATCGCGCCGACCCAGCAGGATTGGCTGGCCGATACCTTCTTCCACGACCTGGGCCGCGGCCCGAATGATCTTGCTCGACTCGCCCTCGGCGAAGACGATGCGCTTAGGCTGCGTCTTGGCCTTGTTGATAATGGCTCTGCGCACGCGCCGGCCGGGCCCCAGCCGCGCGGCGAGCTGCTCCCGGTACTCTTCCAGTTCGATCTGCACGCGGGCCACCCCGGTGCGCATGGCGGCCTCGGCCACGGCCGGTGCCTCCCACAGCAGCACACGCGAATCGAGCGGTTTGGGGAGCAGGTAGTCCGGCCCGAAGGCCAGCGCGTCCAGGCCATAGGCGTTCAGGACAGCGTCGGGCACGTCTTCGTGCGCCAGCGCCGCCAACGACCGGGCCGCCGCGATCTTCATCTCTTCATTGATGGCGCGGGCCCGCACGTCGAGCGCGCCGCGGAAGATGAAGGGGAAGCCCAACACGTTGTTGATCTGGTTCGGGTAGTCCGAGCGTCCGGTGGCGACCAGCGCATCAGGGCGGGCGGCTTTGGCCAGCTCGTACTTGATCTCGGGGTCGGGGTTGGCCATGGCAAAAATCATCGGCTGGTCGGCCATGGTCTTGACCATCTCAGGCGTCAGCACATCCTTAACGGAGAGGCCCAGGAAGAGGTCCGCGCCACGGACGGCGTCCGCCAGGGTGCGGGCCGTCGTGGCAGCGGCGAAGCGGGCCTTGAACTCGTTCATGCCGTCGCCGCGGCCGGCGTAAACCACCCCGCGCGTATCGACCAGCAGGATGTTCTCGCGCCGCACGCCAAGCGTCACGTACAGCTCGCTGCAGGCGATAGCCGCGGCGCCCGCGCCTGACACCACCACACGCAACTGGGCGATGTCCTTGCCGGTGATCTCCAGCCCGTTGAGCAGCGCGGCCGACGAGATGATGGCCGTGCCGTGCTGGTCATCGTGGAAGACGGGAATATCCAGCATCTCCCGCAGCTTCTGCTCGATATAGAAGCACTCGGGCGCCTTGATGTCTTCCAGGTTGATGCCGCCAAAAGTGGGCGCAATGGCCCGCACCACGCGGATGATCTCGTCGGGATCGTGGCTGTCCACCTCGATGTCGAAGACGTCCACGTCGGCAAAGCGCTTGAACAACACTCCCTTGCCTTCCATGACCGGCTTCGAAGCCAGCGCGCCGCGGTCGCCCATGCCCAGGATGGCCGTGCCGTTGGAGACGACGGCCACCAGGTTGGCCTTGGCGGTGTATTCATAGGCACTGTTGGGGTTTTTCTCCAGCTCCTCCACCACCCTAGCCACACCGGGGGTGTAGGCCAGCGAGAGGTCGCGCTGGGTGGCGAGGGGCTTGGTGGCCGTCACCTCGATCTTGCCCGGGCGGCCGCGGCGGTGGTATTCGAAGATGTCTTGCAGGGTAATCGTCATATGCACTCCAAAGTGCAACAGGCCGCGTCGTGCGCGGCGTCCATGATTTCAAGAAAGGCCTCGCAGGCCAGCCCCAGGCCTTGGGCCAGCGCGGCCTGCATCGCCTCATCCATGGG
>CAYUYN010000571.1:0-2349 GCA_964449185.1 uncultured Anaerolineales bacterium
CTCGAGCAGGAAATGAAAGGCGGTGCGCGTTGTCGAGCATAGCTCGACAACGCGCACCGCCTTTTCGATTTGAGCTAAGCCATTAATAAAGCAAAGACAAACAGGTCACGCTGCCATCCCGCTTTTCATACTCGGTCAGCGGCACGGGATGCAGCACAAAGCCGGCGTTTTCCAACAGGCGCGCGGTTTCAGGATAGCCGGCGGGCAGAATGACATCACTGCCCAGCGCCAGCACATTCGCGGCCGGGGCCTCGGCCTCGGGCACCACCAGCCGCTCGAATGAGGCCAGCTCCGGCAGGGCCGCGCATTCGGCGGTCGTCAGCAGCCGGTTGCGGCCCAGGTAGCTGCACCCGGTGAGCAGGTGCAGGAAGCGCTCCGGCACGCGCACCGGTATCACCGGCCGTTCAAACACCATCTGCAGTTGCTCGCAAGCCAGGCGGTTGGTGCGTCCGGAGAGGCCGATGTAGAGCTTGTCTTCGGTGATGATCAGGTCGCCGCCCTCCAGCGTGGCCGGGCGCGTGACGCGGTACACCGCCAGCCCGCTCGGCTCCAGCGCCGCCACCAGGTCGCGGTCTTCGTGGCGGCGGCTGGGGGCGCCTGGCCGGCCCACCACCAGGATCGTGTCTAAGGCGAAGGCGGGGTCCTGCACAAAGCACGAATCGGGGAAGCGCTCGTCGGGGGGCAACTCGGTGACGGCCACGCCCACCTGCCGCAGCGCCGCCACGTAGGCCGCGTGCTGCTCCAGGGCCCGGGCAATGTCAACCGGGCGCGGGTCGGCCTCGCGCGTCAGCGCCTGAGCATAGGTGGCCGGCGGCGGCCGCACCAGGGCGCGCCAGCGCGGGGCGCTCGGCTCAGTCCTGTCCATGCGCCGGCAAGCGTTCGCCCTTCACCGGGCGGGTAACCGGTGCGCCTGGCCGTGGGCCCGGCGGCACCAGGGTGCGGCCCGCGCCGTTGATGAGGCGCTTCACAGCCGGCACCCGCACCAAGAGCAGCGCCACCACCACCGCGCCATACGCCAGGGGCTCGCGCACGTCAGACTTCACCAGCCAGACGTAGTGCACCACGGCCAGCAGCCCAGCCAGGTAGACCCCTTTGTGCAGGGTCTTCCACAGCTTGCCCAGCCGCTTTTGCCAGCCCTTGGTGGAGGTGATGGCCAAGGGCAGCAGGATGAGGAACGCGGTAAAGCCCACCAGCGCAAACCGCTTCTCGAAGATGGCTTCGTAGATCAGGCCCAGGTCAAAGCCATAGTCCAGCCCGATAAAGGTCAGGAAGTGCAGGCAGACATACATGAAAGCGTACAGGCCCAAGGGCCGGCGCAGCTTGAGCGCCGCGCGGAAGCCGAACAAGGTATTGAGCGGTGTGCAGGCCAGGGACAGCACCAGCAGCACCAGCGCGGCCTTGCCCGTGCGGAAGGTGATGTCCTGGATCGGGTTGACGGTCAGGCCGTCGGTGAAGAACAGCCACAGGATGACGGCCAGGGGCGCGAGCGACCCCAGGTGCGTCAACCACTGCAGCGGCGTAAGCTTGGGCAGCTTCATTAGAAATTCGCGCGCAGGTCCATGCCGGTGTACAGCGCGGCGACTTCGTCGGCGTAGCCATTGAAAGGCAGGGTCTTGCGGCGACCCAGCTCGCCGATGCGGCGCTCGCTGGCCTGGCTCCAGCGCGGGTGATTCACGTCTGGGTTGACGTTCGAATAGAAGCCGTACTCGCTGGCATTGGCGGTCATCCACAGCGACGACGGCTGATAATCCACCAGGTCGATCTTGACGATGGCCTTGATGCTCTTGAACCCGTACTTCCACGGCACCACCAGCCGGATCGGCCCGCCGCTCTGGGGCGGCAGGGGCTGGCCGTACAGACCGGTGCCCAAGAGGGTCAGGTCGTTCATGGCCTCATCCAGCCGCAGCCCTTCGACATAGGGCCAGTTGTACCACGGGCTGCTTTGGCCGGGCATCAGGTCGGGCGCCAGGATCGTCTCAAAGCGCACGTGCGTGGCCGAAGACAGCGGCTCCGCTTCCTTGAGCAGGCTGGCCAGCGGGAAACCCGTCCATGGAATGACCATCGACCAGGCTTCGACACAACGCAGCCGGTAGATGCGCTCCTCCTGGGTAAACTTGGAGCGCAGGTCTTCCACGGCGTAGGTCTTGGCCTGGTTCACCATGCCGCCCACCGCCACCGACCAGGGCGCGGTGGGGAAATCGACGGACAGCTTGGCCACGCCTTCCTTGTTGGTGGTGAACTCGTAATAGTTGTTGTAGTTGGTGATCTGGTCGAACGTGTTGAGCGGATCGCCCAGCTCGTCGGTGCTGCCGTCCGCGGCCTGGGTGCCGCCGGCGGGCGTCGCGCCGC
>CAYUYN010000572.1:0-2337 GCA_964449185.1 uncultured Anaerolineales bacterium
GCAGGTCGGCGTTGGCCTGCTTGCCGGCGGGCGTCGCCGCCACGCGGCCCCGCCGGGCACGGTCGCGCGCATCGCGCGTCAGCACCACCGCGCCGATCATGGCCACCAGCAGCAGGAAGGAGGTGAGCTCAAAGGGCAGCAGGTAATCCTGGAAGAGCGCCAGGCCGACGGACTGGGGATCGCCAAAGGTCTCCGCCAGGCCGCTGGGCAGCGCGGCGGGCGTAGCGCCCACGCCCTGGTTAAAGAACACGTAGGCCAGAGTGGCCAGGAAGATCAGCGCCAGCACCCCCGCCGCCGCCGGCTGCCAGGTGAGCATCGTGTTGTGGCTGCGCAGCATCTCGGCGCCCAGCAGCATGATGACGAACAAGAACAGCACCATGATGGCCCCGGCATAGACCGTGACCTGCGCCATGGCGATGAAAGGCGCATTCAGCAGCAGGAAGAACACCGCCACCACGGCGAAGTTCAGCACCAAAAACAGCGCCGAATGCACGGCGTTGCGGCTGAACAGCATGCCCAGGGCGGCGCCGATGGCGACGGCGGCCAGGATGAAGAAGGCAATTGAGGCGGGTGTAAGAATCATAAAGGCCTTACTCCGGGTCGTTCATGTCCGGTATGGCCCGGTCGAACTTGCCCGGCGCCACCGGCTGCGGCGTGGGCCGGCCCCCGGGCGGCACGGGCACGATCAGCATGGGCTTGGTATAGATGCTCGAGTCGCGGTTGGTGTAGGACAGCTCGTAGTTGCTCTCCAGCACGATGGCCTCGGTCGGGCAGGCATCTTCGCAGTAGCCGCAGAAGATGCAGCGCAGCATATTGATCTCGTAGGTGCTGGCGTAGCGCTCGCCAGGCGAGAAGCGCTGCGCGTCGGTGTTCTCGGCCGCCTCGACGAAAATGGCGTCGGCCGGGCAGGCCGCGGCGCACAGCGAGCAGCCGATGCACTTCTCCAGGCCGTTGTCGTAGCGCTTCAGCTCGTGCCGGCCCTTAAAGCGCTGCGACACCGGGCGCTTGACATCGGGATAAGGAGTCGTGACCGGCTCCTCAAACATCTGCTTGAAGGTCGTCGCGAAGCCTCGGATGAGTTCAACTAGCATAGCGGAGTACCTTTGGGAAAAGCGTCTGTCGTCAGGCTGCGCGCCGCGCCGCTCTCGCCGCCGCGATCCCCGGCCGCCTCCGGCCGCGCCGGCGCCAGTAGGCCGCCAGCAGCACCAGGCCCATGGCCACCAGCACGCCGACCACGACCAGGAACAGGTTGAAGTCGATCAGCGCGGCGGCGGTGACCAGGATGTTGGCCAGGGCCAGCGGCAGCAGCACCTTCCAGCCCAGCGCCATCAGCCGGTCGTAGCGCAGGCGCGGGTGGGTGGAGCGCAGCCAGATCATAAAGAACAGGGACAGCGCGACCTTGCCCCAGAAGTACACCAGGCCCAGCAGCGGCACCTGGTCCACAAACGGGCCGCGGTAGCCGCCCAGGAAGAGGCTGGCGAAGATCGCGCTGACCCCGATCATCTTGATGTACTCGGCCATGAAGAACAGCGAGAACTTCATGCCCGAATACTCGGTGTGGAAGCCGGCCGTCAGCTCCTGTTCGGCCTCGGGCATGTCGAACGGCGCCCGGTTGACCTCGGCCAGGGACGCGATGTAGAAGATGACCGCGGCCACCGGCTGGAGCGCCACAAACCAGATAGTGCGCTGCGCTTCGACGATCCCCACCAGGCTCATGGTGCCGGCAATCATCAGCGGGCCGACGATGGACAGGCCCAGCGCCAGCTCATAGCTCACCATCTGCGCCGAGGCGCGGATGCCGCCCAGCATGGCGTACTTGTTGTTGGACGACCAGCCGGCCAGGACGATGCCGTAGACGGCGATGGACGCCACCGACAGGATGTACAGGATGCCGACGTTCAGGTCGGCAAAGCCAAAGCCGGTCTGCAGCTCGAAAAGATCGCGGCCCACGTTAATGTTGAGCGCCGGGATGGTCAGCCAGCAGCACTGGATGAGCTGGCCGTCCGCGCCGCGGACCGGTCCCCACGGCACCACGGCCAGGATAATGAGCGCCGGGATGACGGTGATGATGGGCGCCAGGATGAAGATGACCTTGTCGGCGCCGCCCGGGATGAGCTCTTCCTTGAAGATCAGCTTGAGGCCGTCGGCCGCCGGCTGAAGCCAGCCCCACGGCCCGGCCCGGTTGGGGCCGATGCGGGTCTGGAACAGCGCCGATATCTTGCGCTCGGCAAACGTCATGTAGGCAAAGCCGGTGAGCAGCACACCCAAGATGATCACCGACTTGATGGCGGATTCAATCACCAGGGCTAATGTTCGGTCCATAAGTCAGTCCTCTAG
>CAYUYN010000573.1:0-2335 GCA_964449185.1 uncultured Anaerolineales bacterium
AGGGAAAGGGGGCAGACCGCTTTCATGCTCGAATCCGAGAATGAGAAGGCCCTGACGCGCTGACGCGCTTTGCTTGACACCCCTCCCGGCGGCCGTTATAATCTCCGGCGGTGTACATTCCTCGATAGCTCAATCGGCAGAGCAATCGGCTGTTAACCGATTGGTTCCAGGTTCGAGTCCTGGTCGAGGAGCAAGCCGAAGGCAACAACAGGTGGTAGGCAGGCGCCGGGCAATGTCCGCGCCTGCCTACCACCTGTTTTCGTTTCCTCCCCGAGTTGCGCCCAGCGCGGGCCGGCCTACAATAGCACTTCTTAGCCACTCGCCCGCGGGGGTCCCATGAAGCGTCTCGCCGTCTATTTTGCGCTGATTCTGCCTGCCCTGAGCCTGGGGCTGTGGACGGCCGCGCCGGGTATCGATCCCCTGCTGGCCGCGCCCATCTTTCACTTCTACATCGTTACTTTTACCACCTTCGCGGCCACCGTCGTGTCGCTGTTTGTGTTCATCTCGGCTGGCGAGACCGCCCTGCCCCGCCACCTGCTGCTGGCGATGGCGTTTGCCTGGATGGGCGGGGTCTTCCTGCTGCACGGAGCCCACACGCCCGGCGCTTTGATCAGTCACTTCCATCCAGCTCTGGTGGTGAGCTCGTGGCTGACTCTCTTTGGTGGAGGCGTGCTGTTTCTGGTGGGCGCCTTTGCGCCCAACCAGCCCGACCGGCGCTTCCTGCGGGTTACGGCGCTGGCCACGCTGACCGCCTACGCGCTGTACGTGGCCACGGCCCTGCTGGCGCCCGGCGTGCTCAGCGCTATGATCGGGTTGAGCCTATCGCCCACCGTGGCGGACATCGTCTTTGTGCTGACGACCGCCATCTGGGTGATCAGCGGCGTGCGCCATTACCGCATTTATCGGCAGACGCGCAATTTCGTCGACGCGCTCATGGCGTTTGAGGCCGGCTGGTTCGCCACCGCCACGGCCAGCCTGTTCCGTTTCGAGCTGTGGCGGGCGAGCTGGTGGCTGTATCACGTGCTGCTGCTGCTGGGCTTCCTGATCGCGATCTTCGCGCTGTGGCGGGCCTACGAGCAGATCCGCACCTTCCGGTTGACGCCCTACTACGGCGCCACCAGCCTGATCGTCACGGCGGCGCTGGCGCTGCTGGCGGCCGATCTGTACACCAACCTTGTCTTCGACAACCTGCGCGTGCAAATTCAAGCCGACACGGCCGGCCTGAGCCAGCATCTGGCCAATCAGTTGGCCGCCGACCTGCCGGAGGCGACCTCGGTGGACAGCCTGCGCGCGGCCAAGGACGACAGCGTCTTTGGCGACATGATGGGGGGTGCCCTGCGCGATGTCGGTTCGCTCCAGGCCCTCAGCCTGTACGATATGACCGGCCGGCCGCTTTACTCCAGCATGCGCGTGGGGGCCACGCCCAATGAAATTGCGCCGCCACCGGCTGATATGGGCGCTCTCCAAAAGGCACTGATGGGCACGCCCACCTTTCAACTGGTGGAGCCGGGAAGCCTCCTGCCCGGCTACACGCCCAGCGGCGAAGTGTACCTGTTGGAGACCTACGTGCCCTTCTGGCCGGCGGGCGACGCGGGCGCCGGCCAGCCGATTGGCGTGCTGACCACCGTGCGCGAGTCGCCCGAGCTGACCCAGGCGCGGGTGGTCTCACGCGGGGTGGGGCTGGCGCTGGCGGGGCTGAGCCTGGGGACGCTCTTCAGCGTGCTGCTCATTATCGTCCGGCGCGCCGATCAGCTCATCACCCACCGCACGCGCGAGCTGGAGCGGGCCTACACCGACCTGCGCCAGGCCGAGGGCTTGCGCGACGATCTGACCCGCATGATCGTCCACGACCTGCGCAACCCGCTGACGGCCATCACCGCCAACCTGGACCTGATCGGCAAGACCCTGCACAACCCGGCCTACCCCGACGCGCCGCCGCGCTTCCTGTCGGGCGCGCGCGCGGCGGGGCAGCGCATGACGGACATGATCGACGACCTGCTCAACGTCAGCAAGTTCGAGGCGGGCGAGCTGCGGCCGGTGCTGACGCCGGTGTACCTGCCCACCCTGCTCAACGAGAAGATCGAGGCCTTTCGCCCGTTGGCCGAAAAAGAGGGCAAGACCCTGCGCGTGCAGGCCGCCACTGAACTGCCCTTGGTGCAGGCCGACGCCGGGCTGGTGGGCCGGGTGGTGGAGAACCTGGTGAGCAATGCCTTCAAGTACACCGACAGCGGCGGCACCATCGAGGTGCGCGTGGAGCCGGGCGGGCCGGTGGTGTACGTGCGGGTGATCGACGACGGCCAGGGCATCCCGCCCGAGTATCACAGCCGCATCTTCG
>CAYUYN010000574.1:0-2334 GCA_964449185.1 uncultured Anaerolineales bacterium
GGCTTGGCGCCGCCGATCAAAGTGGCCAGGTCCTTGGCCATGACCGCGGCCGAGCCGTAGCGCGCCTCACGCCGCTTGGCCATGGCGCGCTTGATGATGCCTTCGACCGTGCGCGGCAGGTCAGGGCGAAGATCGCGCGCGCTCGGGATAGGCGTATTGACATGGTGCATGGCCATGCCCAGCGCGTTGTCCGCGTCGTAGGGGAGCTGGCCGGTGAGCATCTGGAAAACGATGATGCCCAAACTGTAGAGATCGCTGCGGCTGTCGAGGTCCTTTTCGCCGCGGGCCTGTTCCGGGCTCATATAGGCGGGGGTGCCGATGATGCTGGTACCGGTGAGCGCGGTGCTGGCCTCGGTCAGGCGCGCGATGCCGAAATCCGCCAGGTAGGGGTTGCCGTCGCCGTCGAAGAGGATGTTGCCGGGCTTGAGGTCGCGGTGGATGACCCCACTGCTGTGCGCGCGGTCGAGGGCCGGCGCCAGGGCCGAGAGGATGTGTGCGGCCCCAGCGAGTGGCAGAGGGCCTTTGGCCAGGCGATCCCTCAGGGAGCCGCCGGTCATCAGCCGCATGACGATGTAGGGCTGCCCGCTGTCTTCACCGAAGTCGTATACCGGCACGATGGCGGGGTGCTCTAGGCTGGCGATGGTTTCGGCCTCACGGTTGAAGCGGGCGCGGAAGGAGGCGTCGTGCAGCAGCTCGCGCGGCAGTACCTTGATGGCCACGTGGCGCTTGAAGTGCGGGTCGTAGGCGCGGTAAACTGTGGCCATGCCGCCTCGGCCCAACTCATCTTTGATTTCGTAGCGACCGATACGGTCTGGGATCATAGGCTCCCCAAAGCGCGTGAGGCTGAGTGTGCCGGGATTATACGCAGAGGGCCCGTGTGCGCAACCACTGGACAACTTCCACACCCACACACCCACACACCCACACACTCCCTCACCTCTCCCCTCGGGTATACTACCCCCCATGTCCTCCCTCAAAACCACGTTCTACGCGGTGCTGCTGCTGATCGCGGCGGCTTGTGGCGCCGTGCCGGGGCCCGGAGCGGCGACAGCCACCCTGCCGCCCACCACGGCCGCGGCGACACCGCTCACGCCCGTGGAGACAGCCGAGCCGGCCACGCCCACCCCGGAGAATGGGCCGGCGACCCTGCGCGTGTGGCTGCCGCCCGAGTTCACGCCCGACACCGATACGGCCAGCGGCCGCATCCTGGCCGACCAGATTTCGGCCTTTGAAGCTGCGCATCCAGGCGTGGCGGTAGAGGTACGGCTGAAGGCCGCCACCGGGTCGGGGAGCCTGCTGAACGCGCTGGTCTCGGCGGCCAATGTGGCCCCGGACGTGCTGCCCAACCTGGTGGTGCTGCGGCGCGACGACCTGGCGACCGTGGCGGCCGGCGGGCTGGTGGCGCCGCTGGACGACCTGCTGCCGGCCGAGGTCTTAGCCGACTACTACCCCTTTGCGCAGGCCATCGGCCGCGCCAACGGCGCCTGGGTGGGCCTGCCCTTTGCGGCCGACGCGCGCGTGGTGGCCTACCTCACCAATGTCTATGCCAACCCGCCCCTGCGCTGGGACGACCTGATCACCGGCAGCTTTATCCTGCCGGGCGCCGAGAGCACCGGGCTGACGGTGTTGAGCGCCTACCTGGCGCAGGGCGGCACGCTGGCCGACGCGGATGGCCTGGTGCGGCTGGAGGCGGAGGTGTTGGCACAGGCCCTGGAGCACTTTCAGGACCTGCAGGCGGTGGGCGTGCTGCCGCCGGCCGCGCTGGATTACCCCGACACGGCCGCCACGTGGGAGGTCTTCCGCGAGCGGCGCGCCACCCTGGCCGTGACCACGGCCCAACTTTACATGGGCGAATACTTTCGGGTGGAGGGCGCCGCCGCAACCTTAATGCCCACGTCGGGTGAGCCGCCCATCGCGCTGGCTGATGGCTGGAGCTGGGCCATGGTCAATGTGTCACCCGAGCAGTTTCCGCTATGCGCCGAACTGCTGGCCTGGCTGACGGCCCCGCAGCAGCAAGCGCCGTGGACCGAGGCCGCCAACGTGCTGCCCACGCGCGCCGGCACCCTGGCCGCCTGGCGCTCGCAGCGGCTGCTGCCCTTTGTGAGCGACGTCGTCACCCACGCCCAGCTCCAGCCCAGTGCCGCCACCTTGGCTGTCGTGGGGCCGCCCCTGCGGCAGGCCCTGGGCGACGTGCTCAACGGCCGCGCCACGCCGTTCGCGGCGGCCACCCTGGCGGCGGAGATGGTGCGCCAGCCTTGAGCGGCCTCGGACCGCGTTTCGCGGATCATCGCCGGCACGTCTCGGCCATCCGCGCGGCCGCCTTGCGCAGCACGG
>CAYUYN010000575.1:0-2307 GCA_964449185.1 uncultured Anaerolineales bacterium
CCGCCGGTGTTGCCGGCGGCTCGCCGCGCCCGGGGCGCGCCAGCAGCACCAGCAGAATGGCACTCACCAGGCTCAAGATGGCCGACCACACCATCAATGCGCGGAACCCATCCACGAACGACAGCCGGATGGCCTGCTGGACGGCCTGCGCCAGCTCGGGGCTCAGGCCTACAGGCGGCTGGGTGGCGCCCAGGTTGCGGGCTTCGCGCGTCAGTTGGTCCACAGCGGCCGGCGCCAGGGACAAGCCGGCCAGGCGTTGGACCAGCCCCTCGCGAAACTCGGCCAGCATTACGGCCCCAAAGACCGCCACGGCCAGCATCTGCGAGATGCGCGAGACCGCGTTGTTGAAGCCCGAGGCCACCCCGGAGTAGCGGCTCGGCAGCGCTCCAATGGCCACGGCCGTCAGCGGCACCACCAGCAATCCCAGGCCAAGGCCAAAGACGAGCTGGGCTGGGAAAAAGGAGGTCCAGTAGTTCGTCGTGAGGCCCGGCCGCAGAAAGAGCAGAAAGCCAACGGCATTGAGCAGCACGCCCGCCACCATCAGCGGCCGCGCGCCGATGCGGTCGGTGAGCCAGCCCATCGGCCGCGCCATGAGGATCAGTAGGATGGAGACGGGCAATCCAGCCAAACCAGCCTGGAAGGCTGTGTAGCCCTGAGCCTGCTGGAGGTTGAGCGTTAGAAAGAAGAACACGCTGCTCAGCGCAATATACTGCACCAGGGTCACCAGATTGATGCCGGTGAAGGTGCGGTTGCGGAACAGGTGCAGCGGCAGCATCGGCGCGGGGCTGCGCGCTTCCACCGCCACAAAGGCCGCCAGCCCGACCACACCGGCCACCAGGCTGCCGGCCACCAAGGGGCTGCCCCAGCCCAGGTGCGCGCCTTCGATCAGCCCCACCAGCAGCCCGCCCAGCCCCACCAACAGGGTCAGCACCCCGGGCCAATCCAGCCGGCCGCTGGCGTGCTCGTCGCGGTTCTCGGGCACGTAGCGTGCGGCGATGAAGCAGGCGATCAGGCCGAGCGGCACGTTGAGGAAGAAGACCGACCGCCACGATACATTATCCACCAGCCAGCCGCCCAGCAGCGGGCCACTGATCGTGACCAGGGGCGAGAATGCGCCCCACGTGCCCAGCACGCGCCCGCGCCGCTCCGGTGCGACCGTGGCATTGATGATGGCAAAGCCGCCAGGGATCAGCAGCGCGCCGCCGATGCCCTGCACCGCGCGCGCCGCCACCAGAAACCACAGCGTGGTGGACAGGCCGGCCGCGATGGAGGCCGCCACAAACAGCGCCATGCCGGCCAGGTAGACGCGCACCCGGCCATACAAGTCGCCCAACGAGCCGCCGATGAGCAGCAGCACCGCCAGGGCGAGGATGTAGATATCCACCAGCCACTGCAGGCCGCCCACGTCGGCCTGCAACTCCCGTTGGATGACCGGCAGGGCCACGTTCACGGCGGTCTGGTCCAGATACACCATGCCCGTGCCGAGGATGGTGACCAGCAGCACCATGATTTCGGTAAAGCGAGCGGACCGAGCAGTTGGCATACGGTTTTTTGGGGCTTCGGTAGAGGACGACAGCGGCGCGGGCGCCGATTACTTGACGCGCGGGAATGGTGCCTGGTGAACCTGGTTCCGGAGAAAGCCAGGCGAAGCGGCGGCATTGGGTGGGTGCATCCGGGATTTTTGGCCGCCCGCGCTTTTTGACATCCGCCCAACCCGCGTAGGCGGGTTTCGTGCCTTCGTTGCCGCGCTGCGTAGCGTCAACCGCCGGGCCGCGCCTCGGCCACCAACGGCGGATGCACCCCATTGGGTGCCTCGATTGACAAAGGTCGCTTGGGTATTTAGCTTAATTGCGGGAGACGGCGTCAACCGCGGAACGGAAGACCTGCAGGAACTGGTCGACCTCGGCCTCGCTGATGGTGAGCGGCGGCGCCAGGCGCAGGGTCTGGCTGTGCGGCCCGCAGCGCGAGATGAGCACGCCGCCTTCCAGGCAGCGCCACTTGATGGCCTCGCTGGCCTGGGGGTTGGGGCTGCCATCCGGGCCAACAAACTCCACGCGCGGGTGGCAGTGGCCGGTGCTGGTCACCCCATAGCCGCAGGTGAAGTCGAGGTAGCGGCGGCCATCCTCGGCGTACAGATAGCTGCCCGCGCCATGCGTGATGTCGAGCGGCGCCGTGAGAAACCAGGCCGGCGAAATGTTTTTGTGGCTCGGCTGTACAGCAGGCATACGCAAAAGAATCCTTTCGAGGTCCTAAGGAGACACCCCCTTCCTTGCAGGGAAGGGGGCCGGGGGGTTAGGTCGGTTGGGC
>CAYUYN010000576.1:0-2303 GCA_964449185.1 uncultured Anaerolineales bacterium
CGCCCTTTCGCGTCGGCCGCCAGAGCCCCTATTCCGGATAGGTCACCGGCCCCACCTCCCCCATGATCTCCGCAAACAGGCCGGCCACATCGGCGCGGATGCGCTCGACGGCGCCTTCCAGCGGCACGATGCCGCCGCGCTCGTCGCTGTCGCGCCGCTTGAGCTCCACCCCGCCCTGCTTGAGCGAGCGCTCGCTCACCGTCACGCGCAGGGGCATGCCCATCAGGTCGGCATCCTTGAACTTGACGCCCGGCCGCTCGTCGCGGTCATCGTAGAGCACTTCTATGCCCACAGCCTGAAGCTGCGCATAGAGCGCCTCGGCGGCGGCCGCGGCCTGCCCACTGGCATCCGGCAGCAGCGCCAGGTGCACGTGGTAGGGCGCCACGGTGATGGGCCAGCTCAGCCCGTTGGCGTCGTGATGGGCCTCGGCCACGCAAGCTAACAGCCGGCCGCTGCCGATGCCATACGAGCCCATGATTACCGGCTTAGTCTTGCCATCGCGATCCAGGAAGGTGGCGCCCAGCGCGTCGCTGTAGCGCGTGCCCAGCTTGAAGATGTTGCCCACCTCCACCCCGCGCGAGGTGCGCAGGGCCGCGCCGCAGTTGGGGCAGGCGTCGCCCTCGCCCGCGGCGGCAATGTCGGCCACGATGGCGGCCTCATAATCGCGGCCGTAGTTGAGGTTGCGCACGTGGTAGCCGGCCTCATTGGCGCCGCCCACCAGGTTGGGCGAGGCGGGGATGGCGTCGTCCACCACCACCAGCACGTCCTTCAGGCCCACCGGCGCGGCATAGCCCGGCACGGCCCCGACGGCGCGGATCTCGTCTTCGCGCGCGGGCCGCAGCTCCTTGGCCGACAGCGCGTTGGTCAGCTTGGTCTCGTTCACTTCCATGTCACCGCGCACCAGGGCAAAGACAAAACGCTCCTGCTCGCCCTCGCCGTCCTGGAGCGTGGCCACCATGAAGACGGCCTTGGCGGTGCGCGCCTTGGTGACGTTCAGGAAATTCGCCAGCGCCTCGATGGTGGCCACATGCGGCGTCGCCACCTTTTCGGTGGGCAGGGGCGCTTCGGCCTCGGCCGCCGCCTTGCGGAAGCGCGCGATCTGGCGGTTGGCCGCGTAGCCGCACTGGTCGCACAGCACCAGGGTGTCTTCGCCGACGGGCGTCAGGTACATGTACTCGTGCGCCAGGCTGCCGCCCATCATGCCCACGTCGGCGCCCACTGCAATGGTGGGCAGCGCGCAGCGATTGAAAATGTTGAAGTAGGCCTGGTAGTGCGCCCGGTACTGCTGGTCCAGGCTGTCCAGGTCGGCGTCCAGGCTGTAGCTGTCGAGCATGGTGAACTCGCGCACGCGGATGAGGCCGGCGCGCGGGCGCGGGTCGTCGCGCCACTTGGTCTGGATGTGATAGACCAGCATGGGCAGCTGCCGGTACGACTGCACGTCCTTGCGCACCAGGTCGGCCACGACTTCCTCGTGAGTCATGGCCAGGGCCATGTCACGGCCGGTCTTGTCCTTCATGCGGCCCATCTCGCTGCCGATCTGAAACCAGCGGCCGGTCTCCTTCCAGATGTCGGCCGGGTGCACCACGGGCATGCTCAGCTCCTGCCCGCCGATGGCGTTGATCTCCTCGCGCATGATGTTTTCGATCTTGGTCAGCGCGCGCTTGGCCAGGGGCAGGTAGCTGAAAATGCCCGCGCCAAGCTGGCGGATCATGGCGGCCCGCACCAGCAGTTGGTGGCTAACCACCTCCGCGTCGGAGGGTGCTTCACGCAGGGTCTGCCCAAAGAGCTTGCTCATCCTCATGGTTGGTTTCTCACTTGTGTCGGCTGGGTCGGGAATACGTGCATTTAACCATAGTAAGGGAAGATACTCAAGGAAGACGGGGCAGCGCCCCAGTGCCTTCTCATTCTGGCTCGAAGCCGGGATCGTCTCACCCCCATCCCCGGCCCTTCCCCCTCCCACTCCGCTACGCTCCGGGGACAAGTGTCTCCTGGCCGCGAAAAGCAAAGACGCGAGCCAGGAGAGGGGGAAGGGAGCACAGGCTATTTGGCCAGCGGCGGAGAATGAGAACGCCATTCGGCAGCGCCCCCGCCGGCCGCTGTGTAGACCGGGCGGTGCGCAGAAAAAGAGGCGGGTCCTGGGCATCCCGCGGGACCCGCCGCATGCCGTTGAGACGCAGCGCGTCAGTCGAGCAATACCGGCAAGAACCGCCGCGTGCGCACGTCCACCAGGCCCATATCGGTCAGGCCGGCGTCGGGGATGGAGGGCAGTGACACAAAGGACAGGGTCATAAACGGCGAGTTCA
>CAYUYN010000577.1:0-2300 GCA_964449185.1 uncultured Anaerolineales bacterium
GGAGCAGGCCGGCGTCAGCGCCCGCAACGCGCTTGAGCACGCCGGCCGCGCCACGGCCGCCTCCGCCCGGCTGCTGGCCGAGCGCCCTACCTTGCCGCGGCTGCTGAAGGCGGGCGACGTGGCCGCCCTCAACGACTTCCTGGCCCAGTTTCAATCCACCAGCCAGCTCAGCGGCGCCGCCGTGCTGGCGGGCGACCAAGTCGCTGGGGCCAGTGGGCTGGGCCTGGATGGGCCCGCGGTCACCGGCACACCGCTGCCAGATGAAGGCTACTTTTTCTATCCCCTGCGCCCCGGAGGCGACTTGGCCCTGATGGCCTCCGCCAACGTGCCGGCGACGGCCGGGGTGCGCGTCCTGGTGGCCGTGGCACTGGACGCCGCCTTTGCGCGGCAAGTCAGTGTCGAGATCGGCCTGCCCATCACGCTGTGGCCGGCCGGCGCGCCCGGCGACGGGTCGGCGCTGGACGCGCTGCGCGCCCAAACCCTGAGCGATGGCCAGACGCGCACCACGCGGGCCGAGGCGCCCAGCCGCTACCTGGCCCTGGTGCCCTTCGGTGCGACCGGGGGCCCGACTGCCGGCCTGGTGCAGACCGAGCTGGCCGGCGCCGCCATCGCCGGCTCGGTGCGCCAGCTCATCCAGGGTCTCCTGTGGCTGGCCCTGGCCGTGGGCCTGGTGGCGGCCGCCCTCAACTTCGTCATCGGCCAGCGCCTGGGCCGCCCGCTGCAGGGGCTCACGCGCGCCGCCGCCCGCATCGGCTACGGCGACTTTGCCACGCCCGTCCCCGCGGCACCCGGCGGCGAGATCGCCACCCTGGCCGCCACGCTGGAGGAGATGCGCCGGCACCTGCAAGCCTTGACCATTAACCTGCGCCGGCAGCAGGGCGAGTCCAACGCCATCCTCACCGGCATCAATGAAGGCGTGTTCACCGTCGACCGTGAGCGCCGCTTGCAGTACCTCAACCCCCAGGTGGCGGCCATGCTCGGCCAACCGGCCGAGGCCTTGCTGGGCCGCTTCTGCGGCGACGTGCTCCGGCCGCTTGGGCCAGACGGCGTGCGGCCGTGCGAGGAACACTGCCCCATCCTGCACGCCCGCTTCCGGGCCGGGGCACGCGCCACCGAGCACCTGCGGCTGGCCAATGGCGAGCGGCGCGTGGTGGTCATCACCAGCGCCGCCCCCGGCGAGGACCAGGCCGCCCAGGGCGACCTGCGCCAGGTACAGGTCATGCGCGACGAGACCGACATCGAGGCCGCCCGCCACCTGCGCGACGCCATCCTGGCCAACATCTCGCACGAGTTCAAGACACCGCTCTCGGCCCAGCTCGCGTCCATCGAGCTGCTGCTCGACCAGTTGCCCGACCTGTCGCCGGACCAGATCGGCGGGCTGGTGGTCTCACTCCAGCAGGGCACCCTGCGGCTGACCCAGCTCATCGACAACCTGCTGGAGAGCGTGCGTATTGAGGCCGGCCAGGATAGCCTCCGCCGCCGGCCAGTAGCCATGGATGAAGTTATTGAGCAGGCGGTGGAGCTGACCCGCCCCCTGCTGGACTTGCGCCGGCAGGCCGTGGTGGTGGATTTGCCCTACCCCTGCCCGCCGGTCTGCGGCGATGCGCCGCGGTTGAGCCAGGTCTTTGTGAACCTGCTGGCCAATGCCAACAAGTTTGCGCCGCCCGAAACGACTATCCGCATCGGCGGCGAAGTCAACGACGACACTGTCACGGTGTGGGTGGAAGACCAGGGCCCCGGCCTCGTCGCCGTGGCCGCCCAGCCGCTCTTCGCGCGCTTTACGCGCGCCGCAGGCGAGGAGCCCGAGCAGGGCGGCGTGGGTCTGGGCTTGTGGATTGTAAAATCGATTGTCGAGCGCCACGGCGGGCGCGTGGAGGCGCGCAGCCGCGCGGCCGGCACGTGCATGGCGGTGGTGCTGCCAAGAATGAAACCCGATGAAGATTCTGGTGGTTGATGACGATTTGGCCCTGGTGAGCCTGGTGAGCTTTGCGCTGCGCCAGGCCGGCTACCTGCCGGTGGAGGCCACCGACGGCCAGGCCGCGCTGGACAGCTACGCGCGCGAGCAGCCCGACCTGGTGATTTTGGACGTGAACCTGCCCGGGATCAGCGGCTTTGAGGTCTGCCGGCGGCTGCGGGCCCAGGGCGCCACGCCCATCATGCTGCTCACCGTCCGCAACACCGAAGAGGATGAGGTCAAGGGCCTGGACCTCGGCGCCGACGACTTTCTCACCAAGCCCTTCAGCCCGCGCACCCTGCTGGCGCGCGTCCGCGCCCTGCTGCGCCGGGGCGACAGCCACGGC
>CAYUYN010000578.1:0-2297 GCA_964449185.1 uncultured Anaerolineales bacterium
TGGCCCGGCGCATCCTGGTCAGCTTTGTGCACGACGAGATAAAGCGCACCGGCCTCCAGCGCGCCGTGGTGGGCCTCTCCGGCGGCATCGACTCGGCCCTGGCCTGCCTGCTGGCGGCCGAGGCGCTCGGCCCCGCGAACGTGCTGGCCGTGCGCATGCCCTATGCCGCCTCCTCGCCCGAGTCGCTCAGCCACGCCGAGCTGGTGGTCCAGCAGACCGGGGTGCAGTGCGAGACCTTTGAGATCACCGCCATGGTGCAGCCCCTGCTGGCCAGCCTGCCGCCAGAGGCCAACAAGCGCGCCGGCAACATCATGGCCCGCGCGCGCATGATCGTGCTCTACGACCGCAGCGCCGCCGCCAATGCGCTCGTGGTCGGCACCGGCAACAAGACCGAGATCCTGCTGGGCTATACCACCCTCTACGGTGACTCGGCCTCGGCGCTCAACCCGCTGGGCGACCTGTACAAGACCCAGGTGCGCCAGCTCTCGGCCGCGCTGCACATGCCCCCGCCCATTCTGGACAAAGCGCCTTCCGCCGACCTGTGGGAAGGCCAGACCGACGAAGGCGAGCTGGGCTTTACCTATGCCCGCGTGGACCAATTGCTGTACCTGCTCATCGACCAGCGCTACAGCCCCGCCGAGGCCGTCGCCGCCGGCTTCGAGCCGGCCTTTGTCGAGCGCGTCACCACCCGCGTGCGCCAGAACCAGTTCAAGCGCATGCTGCCCGTGATTGCCAAGCTCAGCAATCGGACGGTTGGGTATGACTTTTTGTATGGGAGAGACTGGGGAACTTAAAAGCAAGTATGGGAGTGAGGGGGTATGGGGGTGTGGGAGAAAATCTCCCACACCCCCATACCCCCATACCCCTACACGTGTTGTGTTGACGTGAACTCCTCGCCACTGCTCGCTCTCCAACACCGCAACTTCCGTCTCCTGTGGTTTGGGCAATTGGTTTCGATTTCGGGCTCGATGATGCAGAGCGCCGCGATCTTGTGGCACGTGTCGCTGCTGGTGCCGCCGGAGCAGAAGGGCCTGGCCCTGGGCGCGGTGGGCCTGGTGCGGGTGGTGCCGATTGTGATCTTCTCGCTGGCGGGCGGCGTGGTGGCCGACGCCATGAACCGGCGCAAGGTGCTGCTGCTGACCCAAGCGGCCATGACTCTCTTTGCCGCGGTGCTGGCCGTCATCACCCTGCGCGGCTCCACCGCCCTGTGGCCGCTGTATCTGCTCACCAGCCTGGGCGCAGCCGCCGGCGCGGTGGATAACCCCGCGCGCCAGTCGCTCTTCCCCAACCTGGTCCCGCGCAAGCACTTGTCCAACGCCATCAGCCTCAACACCATCATGTTCCAGGTGGCCAGCGTGCTTGGCCCAACCCTGGGCGGCCTGCTGATCGCCAATGCCAACATCGGCTGGGTGTATGTGCTCAACGCGGTCTCGTACCTGGCCGTCATCGCCTCGCTGCTGCTCATGCGCGGCGTGCCCGCGCACTCGCCCGGCAGCCAGCACGACCTGAGCTTGACGGCGGCCCTGGACGGGCTGCGCTTTGTCTTCCGCGCGCCGCTGATCCGCTCGACCATGCTGCTCGACTTCTTTGCCAACTTCTTTGCCTCGGCCATCGCGCTGCTGCCCATCTTTGCCCAAGACATCCTCAAGGTGGGCGCCCAGGGCTATGGCTGGCTGTACGCGGCGCCGTCGGTCGGCGCCATGCTCACCAGCTTCGCCATGGTGCGACTGGTAGACCGCATCGAACACCGCGGGCGCGTGCTGCTGTGGTCCATCGCGGTCTACGCGCTGTCCACCATCGTCTTTGGGCTCTCGCGCAGCTTTTGGCTGACGTTTTTGTGCCTGGCCGTCTTTGGCGCGTCCGACACGGTCAGCACCGTGCTGCGCAACATCATCCGCCAGCTCACCACGCCCGATCATATGCGCGGGCGCATGACCAGCGTCAACATGATGTTCTTCATGGGCGGCCCGCAGCTCGGCGAGCTGGAGGCCGGCGTGGTGGCCGACCTGTTCGGCGCGCCCATCTCGGTCATCTCCGGCGGCATCGGCGCCCTCATTGCCACCGTGTGGGTCGCCCGCACCACACCCGCCCTGGGCGAGTACCGGCGGGAAGAGCCGACCGCGGCGGCGGCCGACTGACCCGCCCTCCGCTCCCACGGCTGCGTAGCGGCCAGATCAGTTTCCTGACGGGTTTACTGACGTGCATCGGTGTCAACGGATGGGGCAACCCCAGAGAAGACGGGTCAACGGATAAATACAGGCCGTACACGCGCATGGAATCCGCTCTAGATCCAAGAG
>CAYUYN010000579.1:0-2277 GCA_964449185.1 uncultured Anaerolineales bacterium
GGGCGGCAGCACCGCCAGGGTGCCCAGGGGCGTGCCATCGGCCGGGCGCACGGGCGCGAGCAGCAGCAGGTGGGCGCTGGGGGCACCCGCCCCGCGCGCCAGGCTGTGCAGCGGCTCTTCTGCTGACCCGGGCTGCCAGGTGACGGCATCGGTGCGCTCGAGATCGGCGAGCAGGTCGTCTTCGCCCGTGGCGACGCGAAAGCTCACCGGCAGCAAGCGCTCACCGGCCAGCCGGTAAGCGTGGGCCACGGTCAGCCCGCCCTCGGGTCCGCCGGGGGTGAGCAGGAGGCTGAGCGGGGCGCGCAGCGCGTGCGCGGCGGCGACCACCAGCTTCTCGCCAAACTCGCGCTGGTCGGCGGCGCTGCCGAGCGAGGCGAGTGCGAGCGCGGCCTGTGTGTCGATCATCGCCGCGGGCGCCGCTGTGTTAGGCGCGATCACGAGCGTGCCGACCGGGGTGATGAGGGTCTTGTCCAGGGCGGGGAGGGGGCCGGTGTCTTCTATGCTCGCCGGCGGTTCGGCGCCCTCGCCGGCGTAGGCAGTCGGCACGGCGGGCACCGGCGCCGCAGCCGAGGCGACCGCGTGCGCGCGCCGGTAAATGAGGGCGACGAGCAGGGGCACGGCCACGATCTCGGCCAGCCGCTCGGCGCCGGGGAGGCTGCTGCCGGCGATGGGCAGGCTGTAGTGGATGATGTGCCCGGCCAGCAGGATCACCAACGCGACGAGGCCCGGCACCCAATCGCGTGGGCGGCGCAGGGCCAGGAGGCCAAGGCCGCCGACCAGCAGGCCGATCTGAAGCGCTTCCCAAACGGTTTCCTGGGTGGAGTTGTTATAGAAGCCAAGGGCGAGCGCCTCCTGGCCCCACAGGCCCCAGCTGATGACGAGGCCCAGCGCCACCAGCACGCCAAGCAGGCCGGTGGCGGCCTCTGCCAGGCGGTTGGGCGCGGGGAAGGCGATGATCCAAATGATGACGAGCAGGGTCAGGGTGGAGGCCGCCCGGTCGAACGGGGGGACCAGCACCAGCGGGTTGAGCGTGGTGAGCAGGGCCGCGAGGAGCGCGACCGCCAGGCCGGCCAGGCGCAGGATAAAGAGGGCCGAAGCGCCGGCGGCCAGCCGGGCGGCGGCCGGGTGCCGCGCCTGCGACCAGCGGCCGACGGCCATGGCCGACGCCGTGCCCAGGGCAAACAGCAGGACCAGGTGGTAGACGAGGCTGCCGGTCCCGTCGCTGACCAGGATCGCGGTCTGACCGAAAATCTCCATGCGCTGGGCGAAGCTCGCTTCCTAGTGGAATTGCACCAATATAGGCCGGGATTATAGCAAAGGTGGATTCCAGGCACAAATGTGCGCAAGGCGCGGGTGCATCTCCCGTTGGTGACCCGGGCGCGCGTATTGCATATTCCGTTGTGCAAGTCTCATTCCGTTTTATGCGTTGACCGTGTCTGGCAGCAAACTTGCACCGTTGACAAAAAGCACGAACCGGGTAAAATTCTCATCTGCTAGCCGGAGTGGCGGAATTGGCAGACGCGCTACGTTCAGGGCGTAGTGGCCGTAAGGTCGTCTGGGTTCAACTCCCAGCTTCGGCACATACGAAGAATCCCGGGTTGCTCCGGGATTTTTTGTTGTTTGCGCGGGGGAGGGATTGAGGTATGATGAGCCGCTGGAGGCAGACTTGACGCAACCGTCGAAGGCTGGCAGCAAGACACCCAGCCGGCCGCCCCTCACGCTGCTGCAAATGCTGGTCATCATCGGCTTCGTGGCGGGGCTGCTGATCATGCTCGACTTCAACCGGCGCCAGGCCGAAGCGCAGCGCCTGGAGGCCGACCGCGACCGGGTGGGCACCGAAGTGGCAGTGTTGGAATATGAGCGCGCGGTGCTGCAGACCCAGGTGGCCTATGCCACCACTGACGCCGCGGTGCTGGACTGGGCCCACGAGCACGGCAAGCTGGTGCTGGCGGATGAGGTGCTGGTGGTGCCGGTGGTGCCCACCGCGCAGGCCACCGCCGTGGCGCCGCCGAGCATTGCGCCGCCGCCGGTCCCCAACTGGGTGTTGTGGTGGGGCCTCTTCGCGGATGGCGCGCCGCCCCTTCAACCGTAGCGCGCTGTTCTAAGCGCCGGATGAGCGTTGGCCAATTAGCCTTGACGTGTCCGAAGCGGGCTGGTATACTCCGGCCAGTTGCGGTGAAAGACACCGCAGCACACAATCGATGCGGGGTAGAGCAGTGGCAGCTCGTCGGGCTCATAACCCGGAGGTCCTAGGTTCGAATCCTAGCCCCGCTACTA
>CAYUYN010000580.1:0-2262 GCA_964449185.1 uncultured Anaerolineales bacterium
GGGCGGCGAAGTCAAGGACGTGCTGCTGCTCGACGTCACCCCGCTCTCGCTGGGTCTGGAGACCCTCGGCGGTGTGATGACCACGCTCATCGAGCGCAACACCACCATCCCGGTCAAGAAGTCGCAGACCTTCTCCACCGCCGAAGACAACCAGACCGGCGTGGACATCCACATCCTCCAGGGCGAGCGCCCCATGGCGGGCGACAACATGACCCTGGGCCACTTCCGGCTGGAGGGCCTTCCCCCGGCGCCGCGCGGCCTGCCGCAGGTGGAAGTGACCTTCGACATCGACGCGAACGGCATCCTCAACGTGGCCGCGCGCGACAAGGCCTCCGGCCAGGAGCAGAAGGTGACCATCACCGCCTCGACCAACCTGAACAAGGCCGACATCGAGCGCATGGTGAGCGAGTCCAAGAAGAACGAGGCCGCCGACCGCCGGCTGCGCGAGCTGGTGGACGCGCGCAACAACGCCGACAACCTGGCCTACAACGCCGAGAAGGCCCTGCGCGACCTGGGCGAGCGGGTGCCCGCCTCGGACCGCCAGAACATCGAGGCCAAGATCACGGCGCTGCGCGAGGCGATGAAGGGCGATGACATCCACCGCCTGCGCCAGCTCAGCGACGAGGTGCAGGCGGCCTCCTATGCGCTGACCCAGCAGGCGCAAGCCGCCGCGGGCCAGAGCGCGCAATCGGGCGGCGCGGCCGGGCCCAACGCCGGCCAGGGCCGGCCCGAAGGCGATGTGGTCGAAGGGGAGTTCCGCGAGAACTAAAGCGGGTTCCGCTCGCGTTTACGGCGGGGTAGGGGCGTTCAATTGAACGCCCTCGCGGCGGATTGAACAGCAAGCGGGGTGGTGGGCCTGATACCGTCGGGCCCACCACCCCGCTTTCATTTTATCGCAGAGCGCGTCTGAAAAGCGCCAGTTTGCACTTTACCCATTACAATGAACCCCATGTCCACCCCCAACACCAGCAGCCGCAACCTCCTCATCACCCTTGGCGTGGGCCTCGTGGCCCTGTGCGCCTGCGTGGCCGGGGCCTACGCGCTCATGGTGGCCGTGCCCGCTCTGATGCTCTTTAACCAGCGGCAGGCGGCGCAGGCCACGCCGCTGCCGACCCTGAACCCAACGCAGATCGTGGAGACGATGGATGCGATCCAGATCTACGTCATCACCACGCGCGGCCTGCAGCCCAAGGAGCCGGTGGAGCAGACGTTCCTGACCGTGGCCGAGGTGAAGCAGCGCGTACTGGACGACTTCGAGGACGACTATTCGCCGGCCGAAGCCGGCGACGACCTGCGCGTGCTGACGGCCTTTGGCCTGGTGCCGCCCGGCCTCGACCTGTACAACCTCTTTGTGCGGCTGTACTCGGAGGGGGTGGCGGGCTATTACGACCCGGACACGGACGAGCTGGTGCTGGTCTCGGAGGCCCAAGGCCTTAACGCCTACGAGCGCACGGTCTTTGCCCACGAATACACCCACGCGCTCCAGGACCAGATCTACGACATCCGCGGCTCGGGCTTTAGCGATGAGATGTACGACGTGGACAGCGAGCGCTTCGAGGCCGTGCAGGCGGTGCTGGAAGGCGACGCCACGCTGCTGGAAGAGCAGTTCAAGGGCACCCTCGGCGACGCCGAGCTGCGTGAATACGACGCGGCGATAGACGCACAGGACGTCTCGCTCTATCTGGAGATGCCGCGGTATCTGCTGTACGACTTTATCTTTCCCTACGACCAGGGCCTGGCCTTCGTGCGCCGCTACTACGACGAGGGCGGCTGGCCGCGCGTGGACGAGCTGTGGCAGAACTTGCCCGTCTCCAGCGAGCAGATCATCCATCCGGAGCGCTACGAGTCCGGCGACGTGCCGGTGGTGGTGGCCCGCCCGGCGCTGACCGAGACCCTGGGCAGCGGCTGGCGCATGCTCGACAGCGGCGTCAACGGCGAGTGGTACACTTATCTCATCCTGGCGCACGGCGAGGACAGCCGCGCCCAACTGGCGGAAAACAAGGCCCGGCGCGCGGCCGAGGGCTGGGGCGGGGACGGCTACACCGTCTATTTCCGCGAGGCGGATGAGGCGCTGGTGCTGGCCAGCCATTGGGTTTGGGACACGCCCGCCGATGCCGATGAATTCGTCGCGGCTTTCCGCGAATATGCCGGCGAGCGCTTTGGCGGCCAGGCCGGCGAGGCCAACGGCCGCCTCTGCTGGTCCAGCGCCGGGGTGAACTGCCTGCTCACGGCGGGCAGCGGCGCCCTGTGGCTCATGGCGCC
>CAYUYN010000581.1:0-2262 GCA_964449185.1 uncultured Anaerolineales bacterium
GTTGCCGGCCGAGTCGACGCGCGTTGCGAGCCCGGCATCGGCCGCGCGCGCCAAGAACCAGCGGCGCGCCTCCAGGTGGGCTTCGCCCAGCGCGGGCCGATTGACGCCGCCATCGCCCGTGGACCCAATTTGGGCCAGGGCCTCGAAGTCGGCGCGAAAGCGTTCGGCGTTGATCAGCAGGGTCATAGCAGGTTTCGCTTCAAGCGGGCGACCGCCCGGCTTCTCTGCTGTCTTTCTCTTTTTCCTCTATTGCGGCTTGCTCATTGAAAGAAACAGGTAGGGTTCACCGTCTGGCTCGACCATCACTTTTTCAAAGCGCATGCCGATCTTCTGGGCCACCTTCCGCGATGCTTCGTTGCCCGGGTCAACCAGGCAGATCAAGCGGGTCATGTTCAGCGGTCCGAAGGCGTATTCCACAATCGCCTGGGCGGCCTCGGTGGCCAACCCCTGCCCCCAATACGCCTTGTCGAGCAAGTAGGCCACTTCCACATCCTTCTGCCCATCCAGGGTCCAGGGGATCAGCCCGCAGCGCCCGATAAAGGCGCCGGTCTCTTTGTAAATGGTGGCCCAAAGCCCGAAC
This sequence comes from uncultured Anaerolineales bacterium, assembly GCA_964449185.1. GTDB lineage: Bacteria > Chloroflexota > Anaerolineae > Anaerolineales > UBA6663 > CAYUYN01. The sequence goes on from CAYUYN010000581.1 coordinate 581, forward strand.
CCGTGCTGGCCGTAATACACGTCAATGATCCACTCCAGCTCTTCCTTGGTCTCGGCATAGTTCAGGGTGCCGTCGGTGCCGTCCGGAAAAAACTTCCGGATCTCGGGGTCGCGGTATAGCGCATAGAGAGCGTCGAGGTCATCCGGCGTGAGACGGCGGAGAAGCAGTCGGTCGGTCTCGATAAGGGTCGAAAGGTCGGACATGGCAGCCACTCCCATGGGGTTTGTTCGTTCTTGAAAGGCGCGCGAACTTCGAACGTGACGACGAAGGCTTGATTATATGCAAAACTACGCTGCGCTGAGGTAGGCGTGAGAAGGCCCTCTGGGGTAAGATAGCGCCTCAGCAATGAGCAAACTCCACGTCCTCCAGCTTCCGCTTGGTCCGGTCCAGACCAACTGCTACCTCGTCGGCGACGACGCCTCGCATGACGCGGTGGTGATCGACCCCGGCTGGGATGCGCCGCTGGTGCTCAACGCCCTGGCCGAGCGCCAATGGCAGTGCCGGCACGTGCTGCTCACCCACGCCCACTTCGATCACATCGGCGCGGTGGCCGACGTGGTGGAGGCCACCGGCGCGCCGCTGGCCATCCACCCCGGCGACCTGCCGCTGCTGCGCGCCAAGGGCGGCGGCCTGGCCTTTGGCATGGATATGCGCGCCAGCCCCAAGCCAGACGTGCTGCTGGAGCCGGGGCAAACCCTCCAAGCCGGCACCCTGCGCTTTGAGGTGCTCTTTGTGCCCGGCCACACCCCCGGCCACGTGGCCTTCTACCACCCCGGCGGGCCAGCCGTCTTCAGCGGCGACGTGCTCTTCCAACAAGGCATCGGCCGCACCGACCTGCCCGGCGGCGACTACGACCAGCTCATGCGCAGCCTGCGCGACGTCCTGCTCCAACTGCCCGACGACACGGTGGTCTGCTCCGGCCACGGACCCACCACCACCATCGGCGCCGAGAAGCGCGAGAACCCGTTTTTGGCGGAGTGAGGGGAGGCCGTCAAGGACCGCAAAGCAGAGCCGCCCATCCCCCGTATCTCCTCCCGTGGCCACCGTCCACCCTGCCCCGTTCCGCACCGCTCGCCGCCCGGCGCTCAGCCTGCCGCTCACCCGCGGGCCTGCACCCGGCTTCACACGGGTGTGGGCCGTCGCCCTGATCTTCTTCGCCTTCGTGCTGCGCGTCCACGCCCTGGATGCCAAGAGCCTCTGGTACGACGAGCTGCGCCAGGTGGAGGTCGCCCAGCAGCCGCTAGCGGCGTTCACCCCGTTGCTGCTGGCCCACGCCGCGCGCCCGTTGGACTACCTCGTCACCCACGTCCTGCTCACCGCCGGCCGCCAGGAGTTCTGGCTGCGCACGCCGGCGCTGCTGTGGTCCACCCTGGCCGTGGCGGTGCTCTTCGCCCTGGCGCGGCGCTGGTTCGGGCCGCGCACCGCGCTGTGGGCCACGGCCCTCTTGGCGGCTTCACCCTTCGCCGTGCAGTACGCGCAGGAACAGCGCCCCTACGCGCTCCATTTGCTGCTGTCGCTCTTAGGTTTTTGGAGCCTAGAGCGCGCTGTCTCGGCCCGCGGACGGCGCTGGGCGTGGCCGGCGTTTGCCGCCGCGGCCATGGGCGGCACCCTGACGCACTTCTTCTATGCCATCGTGCTGGGCGCGCAAGGCCTGTACGGCCTGGCCGCGCTGGCCTGGCCCC
>CAYUYN010000582.1:0-2262 GCA_964449185.1 uncultured Anaerolineales bacterium
GAGCGGGTGGCGGGATTCGAACCCGCGTATGGAAACTTGGAAGGCTTCTGCCTTACCACTTGGCGACACCCGCGCTGAGGAGGATTCTACACGATTCCACGGACCGGTAAAGGGTGTGGCTCGTTCTGCCGTTGACATTTTTCCTCCCCACGCTACACTCCTCCCCATGAGACGCGGCCACCCGTGACCTTCAGCGAGCTCATTGCCCAGCCCTGGTCTCGGCCCGCCCTGCTGGCCGCGCTGGGCTTGGCCGCGCTAGCGTTGCTGGGCATGCTGCTGATGCGACGGCGCCGCCTGGTGGCCGACACCGACTACTTTCGGCGGGTGCTGGGCGTGGTCTCCCCTACGCAGGGCTTCCATGTGGGCGGCTACCGCGTGTTTAAGGACCCGCTGGAAGAAGAGGCGCGCGAACTGGTGTATGCCCTGCGCAAGGACGGCGTGCTCTGCGCGGCCCTGTGCGTGGGCTGGATCGTGCCGGTGACCTCGGACGTGATTGGCCGCTTTGAGCAGGCGCTGGCCGCCAGCAAGGCCGACCAGGGCCTGATCGTCACCACCAGCCTCTTCACCGAAGCGGCGCGCGAACGCGCGCGGGGCCTGCCGGTGGCGCTGTATGACCGGGAAGACGTGGGGGCGTGGATAGGGAAGTGGTGCACGCCGTTCTCGCGCTTGACGCAGAAGCGGCCCTGGTCGTACACCCCCGTCTGCAGGTTGCGCCACACGTCCTCGCACAACGCGCTGTCTTCCTGCTGGATCTCATCACTAAAAGCCATCGAGTCTTGCAGGTTGTTCCACGTATCCGGCTGACCGGGGTCGGCAAAGTACCACTCAAAGATCGTCAGGGTCTTGTCATGGCTGAGCGGCCCCGCGCGCCACCACGCCCGCCCGGTGGCGGCAGACGTTGTAAAAGGCGCGCAGCGTGCCGTCCAGGTCGCGCGTCAGCACCACCGGCACCCCCACCACCTCCACCGCCACGCATTTGCCCGGGAAGCGGAGCTGATCGAGCGCGGCCGCGAACTGCCAGCTCCGCCGGAAAATCTGCTGCTTCTCCAGCTCCAACCGCGCCGGGTCGGTGTATCAACTGGCCGGCAAAGTCGCCGCGCGGGCCAGGTTGGGGTTGAGGGCGAACGGGCCCTGTGTCATTGCTTCTCGCCTGTCAAAGGAGAGTCTTGCGCCTTGACCTCCACGCCGGCCAGCCGCTCCAGCGCCTTCACCAGCGCGTGGTTGCCCTCCGCGCCCAGGCCCTCCTTCTGCAGGGTGCGGTAGAGGTTGAAGATCAGGCTCGACAGCAGCACCGGCACGCCCAACTGGTCGGCCGCGTCCAGCACCAGGCGCACGTCTTTCTGCTGCAAGTCGATCGTAAAGCCGGGCCGCCAATCGCGGTTGAGGATCTGCGGGCCGCGGTTGGCCAGCATCCAACTGCCGGCCGCGCCCGGCACCACGGCTTCCAGGGTCTTGCGCAGGTCCAGGCCGCCGGCCTGGGCAAAGAGCAGCGCCTCGCTCATGGCCAGCGCATGGCCCACCACCAGGATCTGGTTGACCAGCTTCACCATCTGCCCATCCCCCTGCCCGCCCACGTGGGTGATGGTCTTGCCCAGGGCCTGGAACACCGGCCGGGCACGCTCCACCTGGGCCGCGTCGCCGCCGACCATGATGCTGAGCGTGCCGCGCGCGGCGCCCTCGCTGCCGCCACTGACCGGCGCGTCCAGCAGGTGCGCGCCGCGCTCGGCCAGCCGGGCCGCCAGGGCGCGGGTGGCGTGCGGGCTGATGGTGCTCATATCGATCACCAGCGCCCCGGCGCGCACGCCCTGCAGCACGCCCGGCGGGTCCTGGCCGGCAATGACCGCCTCCACGTCGGGCGTGTCGCTGACGCAGATGATGATCAGGTCGCACTGGGCGGCCAGGTCGGCCGGGTTGCGCGTGGCGCGCGCGCCGGCGGCCACCAGCTCGTCCATGCGGCTGGCGGTGCGGTTCCACACGGCCAACTCAAAACCGGCCTTCAGCAGGTTATGGGCCATGCCGCGGCCCATGATGCCCAGGCCAATAAAGCCAACGCGTTCACTCATGAAAATGGCTCCTCAACAGTCGGGATCGGTTGCGCCGGCACGCCGGCACGCGGCATTATCGGGGAGCGGCAGGGGCTTGTCAACCCAGGCGGGGTAATGGGCGGCCACACCCTCCGCTGCGCTGCGAGTGCAGGCGGGGGCCGCCCCTACGCGTTCCGTCGTCACCGTAGGGGCAGGCCCCCGTGCCTGCCCTGGTGGT
>CAYUYN010000583.1:0-2256 GCA_964449185.1 uncultured Anaerolineales bacterium
CTGAGTGATTACAGCCTGGTTGGAAAAGACTCGGCGCTGGCGATTGAGAAAGGCCTGGCCGAAGCCACCTGGTATGCCTCGCCCGTCCCCAAGGCGCAGATGCGGGCGCTGCTCGAGCGCCGCGATGGCCCCGCTATCCGCGACACCCTGCTCTGGTTTTTTCTGCTGGGCGCCTTTGGGCTGTCGGGCTACCTGCTCTGGGGCAGCGCGTGGGCCATTCTCCCGTTTGCCGTGTATGGCGTGCTGTATGGCTCGAGCTCCGACGCCCGCTGGCACGAATCCGGCCACGGCACGGCCTTCAAGACGGACTGGCTCAACAACACCCTCTACGAAATTGCTTCCTTTATGGTGCTGCGCGAATCGACGCCCTGGCGCTGGAGCCACACGCGCCACCATAGCGACACCATCATCGTGGGGCGCGATCCGGAGATTGCCGTGCCGCGCCCGCCGGATCTGCTGGCCATCGGCCTGTCCTTTTTTAACCTCAAGGTCCTGCCCAAATACATCCGCAACGTTGGCCTGCACTGCCTGGGCCGCATGACGCCCGAGGAGCTGACCTACATCCCCGAGTTTGAGCACGGCAAAGTCATTTTCGCCGCCCGGGTTTACGCCCTCATCTACGCCGGCGTCATCGCGCTGTGCCTGTACACGCGCAGCCTGCTGCCGCTGCTGTATATCGGCCTGCCCAACCTGTATGGGGCCTGGCTCATGGTCGTCTACGGCCTGACCCAGCATGCCGGGCTGGCGGAGAACGTGCTGGATCACCGGCTGAACTGCCGCACGGTCTACATGCACCCGCTGCACAACTTCCTCTACTGGAACATGGGCTACCATTTGGAGCACCACATGTTCCCGCTGGTGCCCTATCATGCCCTGCCAAAATTGCACGCCCTCATCCAGGCCGATACGCCCACCCCCTACCACGGGCTGCTCGAGGCCTATCGAGAAATCATCCCCACGGTGCTCCGCCAGATCAAGGATCCCGCTTACCATGTGAAGCGCAAGCTGCCCACCCCCACCAACCGGGCGGACGCGCCGGGCGCCGCGCCCGCCATCACGGCCGAGGGCAAGCCGGTCGTGGGCGGCTGGATCGAAGTCGGCGCCAGCCATCTGCTGCAAAAGGCGGATGTCATCCGCTTTGACTATAACAAGCACACCTACGCCCTCTACCGCGCCGCCGACGACAAACTGTATGCGACGGATGGCCTGTGCACGCATGGCAACGCGCACCTGGCCGATGGTTGGGTCAAGGGCACGCTCATCGAGTGCGCCAAGCACAATGGCCGTTTCGACATCCGCGACGGCTCCCCGCAGCGCCTGCCGGTCTGCGTGGGCCTCAAGACCTATGCCGTGCGCGAAAGCAACGGAAAAATCTTCTTCGATTTGAACTCGGCCGGCGGCTTTGGCGCCGACGCGCCGGCCGCCACCCACTCCTTCCGGGTGGTCAGCAACCAAAACGTCGCCACCTTCATCAAGGAGCTGGTGCTCGAGCCGGCCGGCGGCACACCGGACCTGGACTATCAGCCCGGCGATTACCTCCAGCTCGACATTCCGGCCTACACGGACACGACCTTGCAGAAGGTCGAAGTCGAGCACCCGTATGCCGCTGTCTGGCAGTCTCAGCACGTTTACGACTTTGTGGCCGCCAACCCCATCCCCTGCCGCCGCAACTATTCGTTTGCGACCAACCCGGCCGGCGATAAGCAGCTGCGCTTCAACGTGCGTATCGCCACCCCGCCGCGCGGCCAGGCCTGCCCGGCCGGCACGGGCTCCTCGTATGTCTTTGGCCTGAAGCCGGGCGACCTGGTCACCGCGATCGGCCCCTTCGGCGAGTTTCATATCAAGCCCACCGAGCGGGAAATGGTCTACCTGGGAGGCGGCGCCGGGATGGCGCCGCTCAGGTCGCATCTGGCCTACCTGCTGGAGACGCAGAAAACGTCCGGCCGCGTCAGTTATTGGTACGGCGCGCGTTCCCGGCAGGAACTGTTTTACCAGGATTACTTTGAGGACCTGGCCCGGAAGAACGCTAACTTCACCTTCCACGTGGCGCTGTCCGAACCCCAACCGGCGGACCACTGGCAGTCGCACACCGGCTTTATCCATGAGGTCTTGAAGCAGGAATATCTTGACGCACACCCCGACCCGACCCAGATCGAGTATTTTCTATGTGGTCCGCCGGTGATGGTCCAGGCCGCCACGAAAATGCTCAAAGACCTTGGGGTGGACCCAGCGCAGATCGCCTACGACGAATTCTAG
>CAYUYN010000584.1:0-2252 GCA_964449185.1 uncultured Anaerolineales bacterium
CGGCGACGGCCACCGGCCTCGTCGTCGTCGCCGCGCGGGGGCGTCTGACCACCTTGGCGGTTCTGCCCCCCACCGTGGTTCGTGACCACGCGGTCGGGCGCCTCGTCACCGTCAGGAGCCGGAGCGTCACCGGGGCGTGCGGTCTCGGTGCCGCCGTCGGTCGTGTTCGACTTGCGTGGCTTGTCCTGGGTCGGGGCCGCCGGCTGGCCCGGCCACGCGCCACTCCAATTGGGCCTCGGCCGTGTCCGCCCGCACGACTGCCTCGTCCAGCGCAAAGCCCGCGCCCGCGCCCGCCGCGAGCACGCTCGCGTTGAAGCCGGGTTCGGACTCGGGCACCAGCCCCACCAGGCGCCCAGCGCCCGGCAGTGTGTGGCGCAGCGGCGCGAGGGTACGCTGGAGCGCCTTGGCGTGCCAGGCCCAGTCATAGCGACGGCGGCGCAGCACCGCCCGTAGGGTCTCGGCCGCAGCGCGCCCCCACAGCCACGACGCCCACACCGCCGAGAGCGACCAATAGGCCTGGTTGGGCCGTGGCACGGCCGTCAGCATCAGGTGGCACGCGCCGGCCGGCAGCAGACCGGCGAGCTCGCGCACCGTGCCGGCATGGGCATAAATGCCCGCCGGCTCGCCCGGGACCAAGACCTCGGCCAGGGTCTCCGCGCGCTCCGGCTGCGGCACACCAGCGATGAGGCCCACCGTCCGCTCGAGCGCCAGCCAAAAGTTCACTTCGCGGTAACGGCGCGGCACCACCAAGACCTTGGGGCGTTCCTGGCCCAGCAGGGTGGTTTCGTCCAGGGCGCCCAGCAGCAGACCCGCCAGCAGCCGCTTTGTCTCCCGGTCGGTGGACAAGGCCTCCACCTTCACCAGCACCACGCCGATCGCGGCCAGGGTCCTGGCGTTGTAGACCGCCAGCGCTTCCTCGGCGTGCACCCGGTCGGGGTCGGTGGCGGTCGTGACGCGCTCCAGCAAAAAGTGATAGTCCAGGCCGCCGCGCTTGTAGCGTGCCGCCAGCGCCCGATCGGCGTCATCGGTGGGGCTTTGCTGTTGGCCGCCGCACTGTGCGCAAAAATAAATCTTTTCGACGGGTTCGTTGGTCTCGCTGTCCCATTCGAAGGCGTCAGCGTTGGTCGGGGTATCGCACTCGGCGCAGCGTGTGCGGTAAAGCGCGCGCACCTGCGGCTCGAGGCGCTCGCCGGGGTCGCGGCCGGTGGGCACGTCGGCCAGCAAGGTCAGCGCGGCCCGCAATTGCGCAATGGCCGGCGGGCGCACAGCCAACGAGAGCGCCAGCCGCGACACCGGGTTGAAGCTGGCCACCACGATGCGGCGCTCCAGGCCCAGGGCCTCGACGGCGATGCTGGGGGATTGTCCAAACGGATCAAACACAAGATCGCCCGGACGGGTATGCTTCTGAATGTAGTGCGCGGCCACGCCTTCGGCCAGGGGAGGCAGAAAGCGATCGAGCAGCCGGGGAGCGCCGGGCGGATATCCGGGGATAAAGGGCAGGGCCATAAAGTGGCGTTTCTTCTCAGACAGTGCGAGTATACTCGGCTGCTTTTGTTGCGCCAATGCGTGTGTTTGACTCAATGAATGACGATAACATAAACTGTCTTGACTGTCAGATATGACTTTGCGCGCGCGGCGCTAGAACTTCCACAAGTAAGGGTAGATCCTCAAGGAGCTGAAATGAGCATGTTGACCATTCAAGGCTTCGTCGAGCGGCTCGACCGGCAGGTCGCGCTGCTCAAGCGGCTGGTTGAGATCGAATCACCCTCGACGGACAAGGCCGCCGTCGACCGGGTGGGCGCGGTGGTGGCCGACGAGGCGCGCCGCTTGGGCGCGGCGGTGAGCGTGGACGAGCAACACGCCGCCGGGGACAACGTAATTGCGCGCTGGAAGTCGGGACCGGGCGCGGCTGAGGCCCCGGGCCTGCTGCTGCTGTGCCATATGGACACCGTCTACGACCTGGGCACCCTGGCCCGCCAGCCCTGCTGCGAGACCGACGGCCGCCTGATGGGCCCCGGCACGGTCGACATGAAGGCCAGCATCGCCATGGTGCTCACGGCGCTCGGTGCGCTGCGCGAGACACGCCGCTGGCCGCTGCGGCCGGTGACGGCGCTGTTCACCTCGGATGAGGAGATTGGGAGCGACCACTCGCGGGCCATCATTGAGGCGCAGGCACGCCAGGCCGCGCTGGTGCTGTGCCTGGAGCCGTGCCTGCCGGATGGCTCGCTCAAGACCTGGCGCAAGGGCGTGGG
>CAYUYN010000585.1:0-2248 GCA_964449185.1 uncultured Anaerolineales bacterium
GGGCTGTACGGGTCGGCTTCGGGCGCGGCGGCGGCAACGCTTGGGGCTGAAGTGAGCGCGAGATAGTCACTCAGCGCCGCTGCCACCAGCGCGGCGTCAGGCACTTCTCCCGGGGCAGGCTGCCAATCCCCCAGGTGCTGGGCAATGAATTGGGTGGTGGCGGTGCCGGCCTGGAATTCGGGATGCGCCAGGACGGCACGCAGGAAGGCGGTGTTGGTGGTCAGGCCAAGGAGGCTATAACGGGACAGGGCCGCGTCGAGGCGGGCGATGGCCTCGGCGCGGGTGGCGGCGTGGGCGATGACCTTGGCCAGCAGGGCGTCGTAGTGCTGGCTGACCTCGTCGCCGCTCTCGAAGCCGCTGTCCACGCGCAGGCCGGGGCCGCGCGGTTCCACCACGGTCAGAAGACGGCCAATGCTGGGATAGAAGTGCTGGGCAGGGTCTTCGGCGTACACGCGGCACTCGATAGCGTGTCCGCGCGCGCTCACGTCGGCCTGAGTCAACGGCAGCGGCTTCCCCAGCGCAACCCTCAATTGCCAATGCACCAGGTCCAGACCGGTCAACAGCTCGGTCACCGGGTGCTCGACCTGCAGGCGGGTATTCATCTCCAGGAAGTAGAACGCCCGGGTATCGGGGTCGACGATGAACTCGATGGTGCCGGCATTGGTGTACCCCACGGCGCGGGCCGCCGCCACCGCGGCCGCGCCCATGCGCTCGCGCAGGTCGGGATGCTGCTCCAGGAGCGGGCTGGGTGACTCTTCAATAATCTTTTGGTGGCGGCGCTGGATAGAGCACTCGCGCTCAAACAGGTGCACGACGTTTCCGTGTTCATCGCCGAAGACCTGGAACTCGATGTGCCGCCCGCGCGCGATATGCTTCTCCAAAAAGACCGTCGCATCGCCAAAGGCGTTGGCGGCCTCCTGCCGCGCGCCGGCCAGTGCCTCGGCCAGCTCCCCCGCGCCGCCTACCACTCGCATGCCGCGCCCCCCGCCCCCACCGGCGGCCTTGACCAGCACCGGATAGCCCAGCGCTGCGGCGGCCGCCGCCAGGTCTTCCCCCTCGGTCCCGGTCGAACCGGGCACCACCGGCACGCCCGCCGGCTGCATCAGCGCCCGCGCCTGGGTCTTGCTGCCCATGGCCCGCATGGCCTTTGCCGGCGGCCCCACAAAGATCAGCCCGGCCGCGCGTACGGCCTCGGCGAAGTCCGCGTTTTCCGATAGGAAGCCATAGCCGGGGTGTACCGCATCGGCTCCGCTCGCCAGAGCCGCTGCCACAATGCGGTCACCGCGCAAATACGACTCTGCCGGTGCCGCCGGGCCAATGCGCACGGCCTCATCGGCCAGCCGCACGTGCAGCGCCCCGGCGTCGGCCTCGGAGTACACGGCCACGGCCCGCAGACCCAGCTCGCGGCAGGCGCGTATCAGCCGGACCGCGATTTCGCCGCGGTTGGCGATGAGGAGAGTCTGGAGGCGCTGGGCGGGCATTTTGGGCAGATCAGATTCACGCCTTCTTCGGGTACAAACTAAAGTGCGTATGCACCGCCAGCCACGTCCCCGCGCGGCATTCAAAGATCACGGTCACGCGCCCGGGCCGCGGGAATAGCGTGCCATCGGCGTTGAAGCCCACCGAGTCCCACGGGCACGCCGCCCAGGCCAGGGTGCCCTGGCTGCTCCAGTGCATCTGCTCCAGCCGAAACGTGAAGTCGCGCACTGTCGGCCAGATGTTGGACCACTGCTCGCGCCGCAGCGCCTCGCGGCCCTGCGCGATGTCCTTGTAGGTGCCAAAGCCCATCACCTCGGGCGCAAAGATGTGCTCGGCCCGGTCGTAGTCTACGGCCTGGACACAGGCCTGCAGCTCTTGGAACCAGGCGCGCAATGCTCCTTCAACAAGAACAAGGTCAGCCATTCATCTTCTCCGTTCCATCTCCATCCGTTCCACGCGCAGCGGTTCCACCTGTGCCTGAGCCAGGCGCTCAGGCGCCGTTGACCAAAACCGCCCGACCCACCTGGGCCTCATCTACATCCGAAACACCCCATAAGTCGTCTCGGGTATGGGCGCGTTCAGGCTCGCGCTCAGCGCCAGGGCCAGCACGCGCCGGGTCTCGGCCGGGTCGAGGATGCCGTCGTCCCACAGGCGCGCGGTGGAGTAGTAGGGACTGCCCTCGGTCTCGTACTTGTCGAGGATCGGTTGCTTGAAGGCCTGGGCCTCTTCGGGCGTCAGGGCGGGTTTGCCCTCGCGCGCCAGTTGGTCC
>CAYUYN010000586.1:0-2241 GCA_964449185.1 uncultured Anaerolineales bacterium
ATGCGCGCCTGGCCGAGCGCCTGTTTGGCGACCCGACGCCCGACCCGCTAGGCCAAATGGCCGGCTCGCAGGCCGGGGCGATGTCCATTCTCATCGGCGCCGCGGCCAACCAATCCATTGCCACGGGGGCGCTCGTGGCGATCGACACCTTGCTGGCCGGGTAAGCCACCGGTCGGGACGGCTGGCCGGCCTGGGCCGAAAATCAGTCCGCAGAAAGACACTATGACCCTCCCTGCGCCGAGGCAACACTTCCAGGTGGAAGCCCTGGAAGTCTACGTGTTTGAGGCCAAGCTGGCCGCGGCCGAGGCGGCCGCCGCTTTTGTGGCCGAGGGCGTGCGCCAGGCCATTGCGGAGCGAGGCGAAGCCAACGTGATCGTGGCCACTGGGGCCTCGCAATATGAGTTCCTGGAATGCCTGCGGCGTGTGCCCGACATCGCTTGGCCGCGCGTGACGGCCTTTCACCTGGACGAGTACCTGGGAATCCCGGCCGATCATCCGGCCAGCTTCCGGCGCTACCTGCGCGAGCGGCTGTTTGGCCACCTGCCGTTTGGCGCCGTGCACCTGCTGGAAGGCGACGCGCTTGACCCGCTGGCCGAGGCGCGGCGCTATGGGGCGCTGCTGGCCGAGCGCACGCTGGACGTGACCTGCCTGGGAATTGGTGAGAATGGCCACCTGGCGTTTAACGACCCACCCGCTAACTTTGAGACCCAGGAACTGGTGCACATTCAGACGATTGACGACATTACCCGCCGCCAGCAGGTGAACGAAGGGCACTTTGCCGCGCTGGGCGATGTGCCCGGGCAGGCGCTGTCATTGTCTATCCCGGCCATCCTACGCGCCCGGCGCCTGTCGTGCGTGGTGCCCGACCGGCGCAAGGCGGAGGCCGTGCGTGCCGCGTTGGAGGGCCCAATCTCGCCGCACTGCCCGGCCTCCATCTTGCGGCAGGCGCCCAACTGCTGCCTATTCCTGGACCGGCCGGCCGCCTCGCTGCTGTCGGCGCCGGCGGTGCAGTCCTAGCGACCGGCGCCAGTCAGCAAAGGACCAAGCTACCGTGTCTCCGAATTTGGCGACGTTTATCTGGCCGCCCCAGGTACATCTGGGGTTTGGGGCCGTTGAGCGGCTAGGGGCTGAGGCCCAGTCGCTGGGCGCGCGGCACGCGTTTGTGGTGACGGATGCAGGTGTAGTGGCTGCGGGCCTGCTTGCGCCGGCCGGCAGCGCGCTGAACGCGGCCGGGGTGGCGGCCACCGTCTACAACCAGGTGAAGTCGAACCCCGATGGCGAGTCGGTGGAGGCGGCGGCCGCGGCCTTCCAGGCCAGTGGCGCCGACCTGATCGTGGGGGTGGGTGGGGGCAGCGTACTGGACACGGCGAAGGCCGTGCGGCTGCTGGCTGGGGGCGGCGGGCGCATCGCGGACTATGACCTGCTGCTGGGCGAGCGCAGCCGGCCCATTGCGCGCCAGATGCCGCCTTTGATGGCCATCCCGACCACGGCGGGCACGGGCAGCGAGGTGACGGCCTGGGCCGTGATCACGGACCCGGAGCGAAAGTTTAAGACCAGCGTAGGCGGCCCGCTGCTGGTGCCCAGCGTGGCGCTAATTGACCCGGCATTGATGCTGGGGCTGCCTCCCGGTCTGACGGCCGCCACCGGGCTGGACGCGCTTTCACACTGCATCGAGAGCTACGTTTCCACGGTGGAGCACCCGCTGATTGACCAGATGGCGCTGTTTGGCATTGAGCTGATCGGGCGCAGCCTGCGGGTGGCCGTGGCCCAGGGCCAGGCGCGCACCGCCCGGCACGAGATGGCCCTGGCCGCGCTGATTGGCGGGCTGGCGTTGAACGGCAAGTGGGGCGGCGCGTGTCACTCGGCCGCGCACCAACTCTCCACCTTTGCCGACGTGCACCACGGGGTGGCCAACGCGCTGATGCTACCATACCAGATGGCCTATAGCCTGGTGGGCGCGCTCGAACGCTATGCCCGGGTGGCGGATGCGCTGGGCGCGGCCCCGACCGGCGGGCTGCGACAGCGGGCCGAGGCGGCGGTGGAGGCCGTGCGGCAATTGAGCACTGACGTGGGCCTGCCGGCGCGTCTGAGCGAGGTGGGCATCACGGCCGAAATGATCCCGGCGATGGCCAAGAACGCCTACCGCGACGACAGCTGGGCTACCAACCCGCGGCGGGTGAGCGAGGACGTGTTTGCGGACTGGTACCGGGCCGCGCTCTGAAGGCCGGCTGGGACAGAAAG
>CAYUYN010000587.1:0-2206 GCA_964449185.1 uncultured Anaerolineales bacterium
TCGGTCCCGTCGACCACGCCCACCATCACATCGGCGTTGGCCAGCCGTCCGCCAAACCAGCGCACCGACAGCACTAGCCGCAGCGCCTGTGCCAGGAACTTGGCATTGTTCTCGGCGACGCACCCAATCAGGACACGCATCACGCGCTACCCCGCGTCAGCCGCTCAGTCCAACCGCTCATATTGCCCAGCATAAGCGCGCAGGTCAGCCAGGTAGTCTTGCAGGCCGTCTTGAAAGGTGAACTGGGGTTCATACCCCAAAACTTGCCTGGCCCGGGTCAAGTCGAAGGCCTGGCTGCGCCGCAGATAACTGGCGGTTGCCCCGGCTTGTTCCACCTTGATGTTGATCCCCGGCAGAGCCTGCCGGATCTCGGCTACCACGTCTTCGAAGGTATGCACGCGTCCGATGCCGATGTTGTAAGCCCCGGGCGGCGCGGTGGTGGTGAGCGCGGCCAGGGCCAGGCCCTGGGCGGCGTCCTTAACGTACACATACTCCTGCGTGCCGATCCACTCGGGTTTTAGGCTTTCCTCGTGTCCGTTGAGGCCGGCTTCCAGCAGCCGGTTGAGCTTGCGCCCCATCCAGGAGCCCCCCGCGTACTGGCCCCGGCCAAGCACACCGGCTATGCGCAGGCAGTAGAGCTCCAGGTGGTACAGTTGGGCCATCTGGCGCAGGATGTGTTCGCTGGCCAGCTTGGTGGCGGCATAGAGGTTTTTGGGGCCGGCCGGGCTGTCCTCGCTGATGGCCTCGCCGGCGGCCAGGCGCTCCAGGTCGTAAATCGCCACGCTGCTGCAAAAGACCAGGCGGCGCACGCCCGCACAGTGGGCGGCCTCGGCGACGGCCGCGCTGCCCATCACGTTCACTGATACGCCGAGCATAGGCTGGCGCGCCACTGGCGCCCCAATCAGCGCGGCCGTATGGATGATGGCGCCGACTCCGTGCGCCTGGCAGGTCTCGGCTAGTTTGGCCGCATCGGTCACATCGCCAACAACGGTTGGGGTACGCGCCAGATCGATCACGGTGGCCAAATAGGCGTGGTCAATATCCTGGCTATACAGCACCACCTCGTGCCCGCGCGCCTGGAGCTCGCGGGCGGTATACGCGCCCACGAGGCCGGCGCCGGTGATCAGAATCCGCATGCCTGACTCCTTGATAGTCGCTTTCCGAATTGCGATTGGCTGGGGGAGCTGTATGCGTCTACTAGAGCGGATTCCGCTCGCGTGTATGGCCTGCTGTTGCGGCAAGGCTTGTTCAGGCCCAGGGCGGCCACAGGGGGCCGCCCCTACAGCCGATAGGAAACCGCTCTAAAGGACCGCGTGCCCTGCCAAAGCCGCCCACACCTTGGGCGGGGTCAGGGGCAGGTCGCTGAGGCGCACGCCGGTGACGTCGGCCACGGCATTGGCGACGGCGGCGGCGGTGGGCACCACCGGCGCCTCGCCGACGCCGCGCGCGCCGAACGGCCCATGCTCGGAGGGCACTTCAACCAGCACGGTGTCGATGTCCGGCGCGGTCTGGCTGATGCTGGGCAGGGTGTATTCCATGAGCGTGCCGGTCACAAGCTGGCCCTGCTGGTCGTAGAGCATCTGCTCATACAGCGCCCAGCCCAGGCCCTGCGTGGCGCCGCCGCGCAGTTGGCCCTGGATAGCGAGCGGGTTGATCGCCCGGCCCACGTCCTGCACCACGACTAAGCGGCACACGCGCACCTCGCCGGTGTCGGCATCGACCTCCACCTCGGCCAGTTGGGCGTTGAAGGTCGGCGCGCTGTCGGCCACCGCAAAGCGACCGGCGCCGTACACCGGCGCGTGCTGGCTGCCCCACTCGTAGGTCTTCTCGGCCAGCGCGCTAAACGGAAGGCCGCGATCGGGCGCGCCGCGCACCTGCACCTGGCCGTTGACGATCTCCAGGTCCTCTACCGCCGCTTCCAATTCGTCTGCCACGATGGCCAGCACCTGGCGGCGGGCCTCGCGCGCCGCCAGCACCACGGCCGAGCCGGTGGCGTACGTCACCTTGCTGCCGGCCGAAGCGCCGGAGTAGGGCGCGGTGTCGGTGTCGCTGAAGAGCACGCGCACCTTCTCGGGCGCGATGCCAAAGGTCTCGGCGGCCAACAGCGCAAAGCCGGTGGCGGTGCCGTTGAGGTCCACCGAGCCTACGTGGACCTGCAGCGTGCCGTCGCGGTTGAGCTGGCACACGGCCGCGGCCGGCTCGGTGC
>CAYUYN010000588.1:0-2195 GCA_964449185.1 uncultured Anaerolineales bacterium
TGGTAGCACTTGGTAGCAGATCCGGTGCTGCTGGAAAACGGCCAAAAGGGCTTGATTTCTCGGTGAAAGTGGCGATTTTGGCGTGATTGGTAGCACTTGCGTGAAAAAAACTCCTGCGCGTCTGGCGAAGGGGGATGGGCTGGGTGGGCGACGGGGTGTGGGCAGGCGGGGGGTGGACATATGACGAGTGTAGCGGGTAATTGTTCCATCGCGAACCCGTGCTTTATACCAGATAAAGCACGGGACGGCCCCCGAACTGAAATACGCCCCTGGGATACAGACTCATGAAATGCACTGGGTTGGGGCCGCTCTGGCGCGCTTTGCGAGTAGCGCTGTATTGATTTGACGGCAACCTCCAGTCACAGGCAGAAGAGAACTGTCGCGTATTAGTGCTTCGCACCTTGCTCGTTCCCTCTGCTACAATATTCCCAGCCCGCAAGGGCACGTTCCATTTCAGATAGGAGACTCGGGGTGAGCCGTCTAATTAATCCGGATGGGGTGGGCAAACAGCGCGACCGGCTGATGAAGGCGGTCACTTTGGCGCTAAAGACGCTGGCAACGCGCACGCAGATTGACGACGAGGTGGGCGACCTGGTGGCCTTTATGGCCCTGGCGCTGAACGAGATCCACGCGACGATTGACGTGACGTGCGTGGCCTGGGAGAAGCGCGACTACTGGCTGAAGGCCGACCAGTTCCGCCGCGAATGGGGCTGGGCGGGCAAAACCGGTGACAAGCTCGAACGCGTGGTGCTCGGCGAACAGTGGCAGGTTTTGCCGGCCTTGATGGTCGACCTGTCCAAGCACCTGGAGAAGGTCAACCTGCCCAAGCGGAATACGCTGGGCACGCCGTGGGTGGGGGCGTTGAGGAAGTTGAGGGAAGAGAGGGAAGTGGAAGGCGGTGTGTGAGTGTGTGGGTGTGCGAGTGTTTTACCCATATACGCACATACCCACACACTCACATACCCAGGATTTCCCGCAACCCGCTATTCACGTCCGCATGCACCACATCCGCCACTTCCGCCAGCGCGGTGTGCTTGGGGGAGCCGGCGGGGGCGACGCCGTGGCGCACTAGGGTGAGGCGCAGGCCCTGGCGGTTGAGCAGGTCCACGCCGCGCTTGACGGCGCGCAGACTGCTGGGCGAGTCTTCAAAGACGTGGACGGTTTCGCCGACGCAGGCGGTGAGCGGGTAGCGCAGGTGGTCGCCGCGCTCCACGGCCAGCGCCGCCTTGATGGCTTCGACCTCCTGCCCGGTGCGCGCCGCCGCGATGGCGGCCATGCCGTGCACAGGTGAAGGCTTAACCAGCTCTGACCCCACGCGGCGCATCCGCGGCGCCAGCCAGCTCATTTTGCCAAAACCCATCGCCGGCACCGGGTCCAGCCCCACCTGCGCCCGCGCAATCTCGGCCTCGGGGGTAAAGCCCCGATGGTACGGGCCGGCCTCCACTGGCGCCAGGCTCGGCCGCGCCGTGTAAATCACCGGGAACACTTCGCCGGCGGCGCGGAGGGCCAGCAGGGCGTCGCGCAAGGCGGGTTCCAGCAGGGGGCGGTCAAGCTCCAGCAGCAGCGGCTCGCTGGTGACGCGCGGCGGGAGCTGGTAGTAGTGCTCGTACTGCTTGTCGCCCAGTACGTGGTTCTGATGAATCTGCATGGCCGGTGAGCGGTCCACGTTATAGACATCGCCGAGCAGGTGTTCCAGCAGCGGCACCACGGCTTCGGCCGGCAGGCTGTCGTTGGCCTGCACGTCCTGCACGAACAGGCGCAGGGCCGCCCGGGCGGGCAGCTCGGCGCGCTGCGCGGCCTGGCCCACCCGGCGGGCCAGCGCGGCCAAGTCGGGCGGCGGGTACGAGCCGTTAGCGTGAGCCTTGACCGCGGGCAGTTGGTCCAGCGCCTCCCAGAAATCCGGAGGCAGGGCCGCCACGCGCTTATGGCTCGCCTTACGCGCCGGCGCGGCCAAGTCGGCGCGCAAGCGCTCCAGCAGCAGCGCCGCGGCGATGATGGCGTCGGTCTCCCACTCCACGGTAATACTCTGCGATTCGAACACGTCGACGACATCGTCGTCCGGTTGGATGTCGCCCAGGCCCAGGCGGCGGCTGAAGTAGCAACTGGTGTGGCGGACGGAGGCGCGGTAGGCGCGATGGTCGACGAGCACGCCGTCGACGTCGAAGAGGATGATCATAGGGATTCAGGTCTCTGGA
>CAYUYN010000589.1:0-2195 GCA_964449185.1 uncultured Anaerolineales bacterium
GTCGTGCCCGGCAGCCCGCAGCCCGCGGCCGGCCTGACCCCCACCAAGGCGCCCTCCGGCGCGGGCAGCGACTGACCCCCATGCTGGCGCGTCTTAAGTGGACCTGGCTCCTGCTGTTGGCCGTGCTGCTGGCCGGCGCCGCCGTGAGTACCTCACACGCGCAAGACGGCACGCCCGTGGCCCCGCCCGGCACGGTGACCGACGACCAAGTCAACGCCGTGGCCAAGCGCCTGTACTGCCCGGTGTGCGAAAACGTGCCGCTGGATGTGTGCCCGACCGCGGCCTGTGCCCAGTGGCGGGCCACCATCCGCGAGAAGCTCCAGGCCGGCTGGGGCGAGCAGCAGATTTTGGATTACTTTGCCGCGCAGTACGGCGAGCGCGTGCGGAACCGGCCTTCGACGCGCGGCCTGAACGTGCTGGTCTGGGTCATCCCGCCCATCGTCCTGCTGGCCGGCGGCTTTGGCCTGTGGCGCTTCCTGCGCGGCCAGGCCCGTCCCGCCTCTGCCGCCCGGCCCGCCGCACCCGCTGACGAGTACACCGCGCGGCTGGAGCAGGAACTGCGCGAGCGGCGCTAAGACTCCCCTCTCCCAGCGGGACGCGCAGCGGGCAGGGGGTGAGGGCGAACTCGGCGACCTCTCACCACCAAGGCACGACGACACGAAGTTTAATGGGCGAATTGAAGGCCCGCTAAGGATTTTGCATGGCAACACCCCTCACCAACGCCGCGCCGCCCCCTGAGCTGCCCGCACGCCCCCGCACCTTTAAGGGGTGGCAGATCGCGGTCTTCGTTCTCGTCGCCGGCCTGCTGGCCGTGGTGGCTTTGCAGATGCGGCGCACTGGTCCCCTGGCTGCCGGGCGGGTCGGGCAGGGGGAGCGCGCCCCGGACTTTACCCTGCAGACCTTTGACGGCCAGACCCTGGCCCTCTCCGACCTGCGCGGCCGTGTGGTGGTAATCAACTTCTGGGCGTCCTGGTGCTTGCCGTGCGCGCAGGAGGCGGCTGACCTGGAAAATACCTGGCGCCAGTATCAAGCCGAGGGGGTGCTGTTCCTGGGCGTCGACTACGTGGACACCGAAACCGAGGCGCGCGACTATCTCAAGCGCTGGAACATCACCTATCCCAACGGTCCCGATCTGCAGACCCAGATTTCGTATCAATACCGCGTGCGCGCGGTGCCCGAGACGTTCGTGGTCGACCAGGAGGGTACCCTGGCAGCGGTCATTGTCGGCCCTACTACCCAGGCCCAGCTCCAGGCGGCCATCGAGCCCCTGCTGGCCCCCTAGCACCCACTGCCCTTATGGACATCGGCTCTCTTCTGCTGGGCCTCGCCTTGCTGCTCGTGGTGGCCTTTCTGGTCGCCCGGCCTTTGCTTGACAAGACCGGCGCGGTCGACCGCGAGGCCGGTCCCTTGGACCGGCTGCTCTTTGAGCGCGAGCGCGTGCTGACCGCGCTGCGCGACCTGGACCTTGACCATGCCATGGGTAAGACCCTGGACGACGATTACGCCGCCCAGCGCGAACAGCTTCTGGCGCAGGGCGCGGCGGTGCTCAAACAGCTCGACAGCCTCCCGCCCGAGCAGGCCCCCGCGCCGGCCGTGGACGATGAGATTGAGCAAGCCATTGCCCGACTGCGCGGCCGGCCCGCGCCGGCCGCCGTCGATGACGACCTTGAAGCCAGCCTCGCCGCACGCAGCGCCGCCCCGGCCAATGTCACCGCCCAACCCGGCGCCCGGTTCTGTTCCCAATGCGGCCATTCGGCCCGCCTGGAAGACAAATTCTGCGGCACCTGCGGCCATACCCTCGCGCCGGCTTCCGACATGCGCGCTGCCAAGGCCAAGCGCTGAGGCCTGTCGCCCCACGGCCAGCCATCCAGTCACTCTCGCCATGTACCCCCTTTGGCTTCGTAAGCTCGCCTTCGCTCCACCCTTAGCTTGCGTCCGCGCCGCAGGCTGGCGTGGCGCGGTTTCAATCGCCGGCCTCGCCCTCCTCCTCACCGCCTGCTCCCTGGCCGGTGATGTCACGCCGCCTCCCGCTCCCGCGTCCCTCCAGCCCACCCGGTCCGCTGCGGAGCCGACCGCAGCCCCCATCGTCGAGCCGCTGCTGCCCGAGGCCCGGCCCGTGGCCCTCGACGGCGGCGCGACTTACCAGGACCGCTGCGCAGCGTGCCATGGGCCAACCGGCAACGGCGGCGGCTCCA
>CAYUYN010000590.1:0-2194 GCA_964449185.1 uncultured Anaerolineales bacterium
CCAAACGCGCGCACCAGGGCCGCGCGGCCGCCCGGCAGGGGCACCGGGGCCCAGTTCCGCCCGCCGTCGCTGGTGGCCAGCAGTTGGGTCACCAGCTCGCACGCGCCCGCCTCGCACTTGCCCACGGCCGACCGGGCCCAACCGGCCTCGTTAGTAGCCAGGCTGAGGTCGCTCAGGTCCTCGGCGTTCAGCGCGGCGGCCGGCGCAGGGTTGGTCTGTCGTTCCCACGTGGCGCCGCCATCGTGGGTCACGTAGCGCCCGGCCGTCGGCGGCCCGGCGTCGAGCCAGCCATCCTGCGCGTTGGAGAAGTGGACGGGCTCGCCCGCCGGGAGCGCCAGCCGCGCCCACGTGCCGCCGCCGTCGGTGGTCTGGAAGAGCGTGCCCTCGTTGAAGGCGCTGCTGGTGGCGCGCTTGACCACGAGCCAGCCGGTCGCCGGGTCAAGGAAGTCCAGGTAGACCGCGCCGGTCAGGGCGCGCATGTCGTCGGGCGCAAACAGAGCGAGCGCGGCGCTGGCCCACGCGCGCCCGCCGTCGGCCGTGCGGAACAGGCGGTACGTGGGGTTGGGCGTGTCGCCGGGGCTGACGGTCACCAGCCAGCCGTGCCGCGGGTCGGCAAAGTTCACGGCCCGGATTGGGTCGCCGCCCAGGTCGGGCGGCGTGATCTCGGTCCACTGCTGGCCGCCATCGTCGGTCCAGTGCAGGCGCTGGTCCAACAGCACCCAGCCCGCGTCGGGGGTGACCCGTTGAAAGGCTTGCAAGTCGGGCTGAGGCGTGGCCGCGAGCACCGGGCTGGCGCCGGCCAGCGGCGCCGGGCCGAGCGGCCAGGCGGCGGCGAGGAGGAGCAGGATGCCAACGGTGAGGCGGATTCTGTGAGAGGGTCGATTCATGGTAGACAATACTGATGGGAGGGACGCGACAATAGTGACGAAACTAACCCGTGCCTGGTTCCTAAACTCTGCCTTATGTCCAAGGGATCGGTACGCCGGTCGGATTGTACGTCAAAGTCGCAATCGCGAAAGCCTGCCAGCCATTCACTTGGGAGCTTGCCGGTTCCCCCCAGACGGCAAAGTGTGAATAAGGGCTTCCGTTATTCACATTTAGGGTAGAAAATGTGAATAATAGGGTCCGGGTAAGGTAAAAACAGGAAAGAATCGAGCTTGACAAGCAAGTTCGAAATGGTAAGATAGCTATCCAGATGGCTATCTTAAAGCGGGGAGGCTGCTATGGCAGACAAATACTCGATTGCTGATGCGCGCCACAATTTGGCCGCTTTGGTGCATGACCTGGACAAGAAGGAATACATCGAGCTAACGCGGCGCGGAGAGCCCGTGGCAGTCTTGCTCTCGATGCGCGCCTACCGCCGCCTGGCAGCACCCAAGATCAATTTTTGGGACGCCTATCAAAGTTTTCGCAAGGCCTATCCGCTGGCGAAGCTGAACATTCAGCCCGAAGTGTTTGAAGATGTGCGCGACGCGTCCACCGGCCGAGAGATGAACTGGTAAACATGCGTTTCCTGCTCGATACCAATATCGTGTCGGAACCACTAAAGCCCAGGCCGCTCACGGCGCTATTGAAACAACTTGAACTGCACCGGTCCGAAATCGCCATTGCGGCGTTGACCTGGCATGAGCTTTGGTTTGGCTGCCAGCGTCTACCTCCTTCGGCCAAGCGCTCGGCGATTGAGACCTATCTGAACGAAGTAGTGGCGGTGACGATGCCCGTGCTGCCCTATGACGAGCGCGCGGCGGAGTGGCACGCCGCGGAACGGGCGCGCCTGGTCGGATCAGGCAAAACGCCCAGCTTTGTAGATGGGCAGATTGCCGGGGTGGCCGTGACCAACGCTCTCGTGCTGGTCACACGCAATGTAGTCGACTATCGCGACTTTACGACACTGACCGTGACAGACTGGGTCGGTTGAAGCGCTGCCGGTGAGACAGGTGTTGACGGTGAGGGCGAGGATGAACCTGACTTTTCTCGGCACCGCCGCGGCGAATGCTTACCCCGAGGCCTTCTGCCTGTGCGCGCACTGCGAGCAGGCCCGCGCGCTGGGCGGGCCCAGCCTGCGCAAGCGCTCGGCGGCGCTGATCAACGACGACCTGCTGATCGACCTTGGCCCCGACATCCATGTGGCCAGCGGCCTGCATAACCGCCCATTGACCAAGGTGCGTTACTGCTTGCAGACGCACGCCCACTC
>CAYUYN010000591.1:0-2192 GCA_964449185.1 uncultured Anaerolineales bacterium
CAGCGCACCGCCAGGCCCGGCCCGGGGAAGGGCTGGCGCCACACCATGCTCTTGGGCAGGCCCAGCTCCAGCCCGGCCGCGCGCACTTCGTCCTTGAACAGGTAGCGCAGCGGCTCCACCAGCTCGAAGCCCAGGTCCTTGGGCAGGCCGCCCACGTTGTGGTGGGTCTTGATCTTGGCCGCCACCTGGCGCTCGGGCCCGCGCGACTCGACCACGTCGGGGTAGATGGTGCCCTGCACCAGGAACTTGGCCTGGCCGGCGCTGCCCGCCGCCCGCACGGCCTCGCGCTCGAAGATGCGGATGAACTTTTCGCCGATGATGGTGCGCTTCTGCTCGGGGTCGGTCACGCCCGCCAGCGCGTCCAGAAACTCTTCGGCGGCGTTGACCGCCACCAGCCGCGCGCCCAGGGCCTCGCCAAAGGCAGCGGCCACGGACTCGGGCTCGCCGGCGCGCAGCATGCCGGTGTCCACAAAAATGCACGTCAGGTTGTCGCCCACGGCGCGCTGCACCAGCGCTGCCGCCACCGACGAGTCCACGCCGCCGCTCACGGCCGCCACCACGGGGGCATGGCCCACCTGGGCGCGGATGCGGCCGAGGGCCTCCTGCACCATGGAGCCGGGGGTCCACTCGGTCGGCGCGCCGGCGGCCTGGAGGAAGCTGCGCAGGACCTCGCGGCCATGCTGGGTGTGGTTGACTTCGGGGTGGAACTGGAGGGCGTACAGCCGGCGGTCGGCGTCGACCATGCCGGCGATGGCGCAGTTGTCGGACGAGGCCGCCACGCTGAAGCCGGGCGGCAGTTGGTCCACCTTGTCGCCGTGGCTCATCCAGGCCTGGAAGGCCTGGTCCGGCAGCTTGAAGCCCGAGCCGGCCACGGCCACCGGCACGACTTCGGCCCGGCCATACTCGCGCTGCGCCGACGGGAGGACGTGCCCGCCGAGGGCATGCGCCAGCAGGTGCATCCCATAGCAGATGCCCAGCACCGGCCGGCCCGAGGCCAGCACGTAGTCGGGGAGCCGCGGCGCGTCCTGGTCGTACACCGAGCTAGGCCCGCCCGACAGGATGAAGCCGACCGGGTGGGTGGCCAGCACCTGCTCGGCCGGCGCATCGTGCGGGAAGAGCTGGCAGTACACCCGCGCCTCGCGCACCCGCCGCGCAATGAGCTGCGAGTATTGCGAACCGAAGTCGAGGATGGCGATGGAATTCATAGGCGGTAATTGGTAATTAGTAAATGGCAATTGGCTCGAATGGCCGCCTCACAGGGTCTACCCGCGTGCCTTCTGCCGCCTTATTTCCAGCTTCCAGCCTCCAGCTTCCGCCTTCATCCTTCAGCCTTCATCCTTGAACTTGATCTGTCCGTCACTCATATCGCTAATGATCGCCAGCGCCTCAATCGGCACCTGGAGCGCCGCCAGCGCCGCGCGGCCGCCTTCAAAGGACTTCTCGATGATGGCGCCGATGCCCACCACCGTGGCGCCGGCGGCCTGGGCCAGCCGCGCCAGGCCCAGGATGGTCTGCCCGGAGGCCAGGAAGTCATCAATAATGAGGACGCGCTCGTGGCTGCGCAGGTATTCGGGCGAGACGATGAGTTCCACGGTGCGGCCCTTGGTGTGCGAGGGCGCCAGGGTCAGGTAGATCTCATCGGGCATGGTGATGGGCTTCTGCTTGCGGGCATAGACCACCGGCAAGCCCAGGTGCAGCGCGGTCGTCAGCGCCGGCGCGATGCCCGAGATTTCGGCCGTGAGCACCTTGGTGGCGCCCAGGCGCCCCAGGCGCCGGGCCATCTCCCGGCCGCACTCGTCCATCAGGCGCGGGTCCACCTGGTGATTAATGAAGCCATCGACCTTGAGAATGCCATGGCCGAGGTTGCGGCCGTCCTTGATAATCCGTTCTTTGAGGGCAAGCATCATGTGTCCAGTCTGGGGGCGGCGGGGTTGGCGCCATTGTAACCGGAGAGAAAAGAAAAGGTAAATGGCAAATTGCACTGTAGTTTCTGCCATTTACTACTGCGCAAGGGCGTTGGTGAACGGATCAGTATGAAAATGGCGCGGAGCGTGTAAACCGGTTGGTATGCCTACCAAAACCAAGTCGCCACGTCCGCGCCAGAAGCCAGTGTAGCACATCCGCAATTGGGCCGAGTACGACCGGGCGCTGGTGGCGCGCGGTGAGGGCAACTTAGCCGGCCTGGACCTTGG
>CAYUYN010000592.1:0-2189 GCA_964449185.1 uncultured Anaerolineales bacterium
CCGTACATCATCCCCTTCAAATCGCATGCCACCGGCACGGTGACCGGCTTTACGCTGGGACACGCGGCCAGTGCCTTTGACTCGCAGGGGCCGAGCCTGGTGCGCGTGGTCCTGGCGGCCGATCCCTCGGGCACGCGCGGGCTGGCGCAGGCCGATGTGGAAGTGATCGCCAGCGAAGACGCGCGCGGCGACGCTGGCGGCGACTCGTACACGGTGGACCTGGGGCCGGCGGCGCTGGTCGAGGGCGAGACGTACTACCTGCTGGTGTCCACCCTGGACGACAGCCGCGTGGTGGTCTCGGGTTCGACGCTGTCGAATGAAGAGTGGGATGAAGGCATCCCGGTGTCGTTTGAGGGCCGCGACCCGTTTGGCGGCTTGTATAGCGGCCGGGACATGCCCATCCACTGGGTGGACAACGAAGACAAGCGCCAGAAGATGCTGCAGAACCTGTCCGAGGTGGAGTACATCGTCCTGCCGAGCCAGCGCCGGTTGTGGGCGTCCACGCGCCTGCCCAACACCTACCCGATGACGCTGGAGTATTACCGCGCCCTGTTCGACGGGCGGCTGGGCTTCGAGCTGGTGGCGCAGTTCCAGAACCCCATCAAGATCGGCCCGCTGCAGGTCTCGGACCTGACGGGCACGTGGGCGTGGGGTAAGGCTCCCCAAGTGCCCGCGCCCGGCCCAGACTATCCCTTCAACTACAGCCTGCTGTCGGCCGAAGAGGCCTTTAGCGTGTACGACCACGCGCCGGTGTGGATCTTCAAAAAGCGGGCGGACTTTAGACTTGAGCAGGCGGCGGCCATCCTCAACGCGACGGACCTGAGCACCGTGGTCGTGCAGGGGCCGCTCTCCGCGACCAAGGTGCCGTCCCTGTTCCGCCTGTCGCCGGAACGCCTGGCCGAACAGCGCGCCGGCGGCACCTGGAGCGCGATGTTCGATTTTGACGGTCTGCTCAACCGCTACCAGTGGCTGGGCGTAGTGGTGTGGTACCTGGCGCTGCTTGTGATGGGCTGGCTGGCGCTGCCGCTGACCATGGCGGCCTTTGGCGGCCTGCCCGACCGGGGCTACGCCTTGGCCAGGACCGTGTCCCTATTGGTCACCACCTGGATCGTGTGGGTGTTGGCCAGCGCGCGCGTGCTGCCGTTTACACGGGGCACCATCGCGCTGGGCTTTGGCCTGCTGGCCGCCCTCTCGGCGCTGTTCTATTGGCGGCGGCGCGAGGAAATCCACGCCTACCTGCGCGCGCACCGCCGGCACATCCTGGTGGTGGAGGGTCTGGCGCTGGCGCTGTTTGCCTTCGACCTGCTGATCCGCCTGGGCAACCCCGATATCTGGCACCCGAACTTCGGCGGCGAGAAGCCGATGGTGTTCTCGTTCTTCAACGCGGTGCTCAAGAGCACGTCGTTCCCGCCGTACAACCCGTGGCTGTCGGGTTACTATCTCAACTACTACTATTACGGCTTTGTCATCGCGGCGCTGCCCACCAAGCTGCTCGGGATCGTGCCGGCCTTTGCCTACAACCTCATCCTGCCGAGTCTGTTCTCGCTGGTGGGCATCAATGCGTTTTGCGTCGCCTACAATTTGGTGGAGGCGTCAAGGCGGAAGGCGGAAGAGAGTGATCAGTGGTTAGTGGTTAGTGGGGAGGCAGCAGTCGGCAGTGGGCAGTCGGCAGTCGGCAGGCGGCAGTCGGCAGTCGGCAGTGGGCAGTCGGCAGTGGAGGGTCCAGTTGGCGAGCCGGGGAGCGTGAGTGACAACGGGTCCGGGGGTGAGGCCAACGGCGCGGTTGGGCCGGAGGCGGCTTTTGGCGGCGGCGCCGTAGAGGCCGAACAGGCCGAGCGGGCGGACGAAGCGGCGTCGGACGCCATGGGCGCCTCGGTGCCGGATTCCGAAGTCATCTACATAAACGAGCATAAGCATACCTACCAGCGCCCGGCCGCCTCGCGGTTCGAAGCGTCCACACCGCCTCCCCCACCCTCACACCCACTCACCCTCACACCCACCCACGCCTACCTGGCCGGCCTCGCGGCGGCGCTCATGATCGTGGTGCTGGGCAACCTGGGCCAAGTCTACACCTTTATCAAGGGCTTCCAGGGCGCGGCCGACCGCGCGGCGCTGGCCGACACCTTCCTGGGCGACAACGACTTTAGCGCCACGCTCAGCGGGTTCTGGCGCGTGGCCACCGGGCAGAC